>JBEBJC010001092.1:0-2906 GCA_040080105.1 Myxococcota bacterium | reverse complement strand
GGGCGGGATCCCGCCGCTGCCCGACGCGAGCGACGAGCCGATGTCCTTGCGCGAGACGCTGGAGCTGCACCGCAGCAACCCCGCGTGCGCGGTGTGCCACGACCAGATGGACATGATCGGGCTCGCGCTCGAGGAGTACGACGCGATCGGCCGGCACCGCGAGATCGACGAGTTCGGCCTCCCGATCGACGCGACCGGGTCGCTCGAGGGGCTGGGCGCGTTCGACGGCGCGGCCGAGATGCAGTCGCTGCTCGCCGCCGACGGTCGGTTCCCCCGGTGCGCGGTCACCAAGACGTTCACCTACGCGCTCGGGCGCGGCCCGACCGACAGCGACCAGCTCCTGATCGACGCGCTCACCGTGCGGCTCGCCGCCGAAGGGTACCGGTTCGAGGACCTGGTGGTGTGGATCGTGTCGTCCCGTCCGTTCCGTTGGCGCACCGGAGACGCCCCATGAACCGCAACTATCGGTCCTCGGACTCCGTCCTGCGGAACCTCCGGCTCCCTGTCCCGTCGCGCCGCGCGTTCCTCCGGGGGGCGGCCGCCACGTTGGCGCTGCCGCTGCTCCCGTCGGCGCTGCCGCGCGCCACCTGGGGGTCCGAGCTCGCCCGTCCGACCCGGCTGCTGTTCTACTACGTCCCGAACGGCATCCAGGACCCGTGGACCCCCACGACGTTCGGCGCCGACTACGACCTGACCGAGATCACCGCCCCGCTCGAGCCGGTGAAGGCCCACGTGAGCCTGCTCACCGGCCTCGCCTCCCTGCCAGCGGAAGACATCGTGCCGGGCGACCACGCGCGCGGGACCGGGGCGTTCCTCACCGGGGTGAAGATCAAGCGCACCTCGGGCAGTGACATCGACTCCGCGGTCTCGGTCGACCAGCTCGCGGCGAACGCGGCCGGTGGGGAGTCGCTGTTCCGGTCGCTCCAGATCGGGATCCAGCCGGGCGGGAACACCGGGGACTGCACCGCCGGCTATTCGTGTGCGTACACCCGGAACATCTCGTGGGCGGACGACACCACCCCGCTGCCGAACATCACCGACCCGGGCCTGCTGTTCGACCGGCTGTTCGGGGTCGATCAGGGGTTGCCGCCCGAGATCGAGCGGGTGCGGCGCCTGTCGCGCGCGAGCATCCTCGACCAGGTGCTCACCGAGAGTGAGTCGCTGTCGACCCGCCTGGGCCAGGCCGACCGCGAGAAGCTCGACCAGTACCTGACCGCGGTGCGCGAGGTCGAGGTGCGGGTGAACTCGCTCGGCGGCGGCGCGTGTGGGTCCGGCGACCGCCCGAACGGCGACGTGGCGTACGCCGAGCGGGTCGCGCTGATGCAGGACCTGATCGTGACCGCGTTCCAGTGCGACCTGACCCGGATCGTGACGTTCATGTTGGGAGAGGCCGCGTCGAACCAGTCGTACGACTTCATCGGCGTGCCCGGCTCCCACCACGAGATCTCCCACCACCAGGGCGACGCCACCAAGCTCGCTCAGCTGCGCACGATCGCCCGGTGGGAGGTGCAGCAGTTCGCCGACCTCGTGCAGCGGCTCGCCGAGACCCCCGACGGGGAAGGTTCACTGGTCGACAGCACGCTCGCGTTCTGGTCGTCCGAGATCCGAGACGGCAACGACCACACCCACCGCGACCTGCCGGTGCTGCTCGCGGGCGGCGGCAACGGAGCCCACCTCGGCGGGGTGCACCGGGTGTACGACGCGGTGGAGCCGCGGCCCGTCGGCGACCTGCTGCTCACGATGTTGCACGCGTTCGGCGTCGACGTCGACCAGGTCGGCGACGACGGGCAGACGCCGCTCGAGGATCTCGCCGCCGACGGGTGAACCGAACCAGCGGGGTCCGACACGGACAGCTCGGAGGTGCCGGTGTCCGTCGATCTCGATTCGGTCGACCGACCGCGCGCCAGCGACCCTCCGGGGGGGCCGACATGTGGACGCTGATCGTCGGGGTGGCCCGCGCCGAGCCCGCCACGTCGGACGTCCCGCAGCTGGCCGACCCGTTCGCGCCCGCGGGCCTGACCGAGGGGACCCCCGACGTCGATCCGGCCCACGCGTGGGCGGTCGGGGTCTGCCGGACCGAGTCGGAGTGCACCGAGGACACCGGCAAGTGCTCGGGGACGCTGGTGGGCCCGAACCTGGTGCTCACCGCGCGCCACTGCGTCGACCCCGGGATGTACGTGTCGAACACGTTCTGTGAGATCGAGTTCATGGGCCTGCAGGACCCGCACGAGCTGTTCGTCACCCTCGAGCCCGATCCCTACGGCTCACCGAGGCCGGCCACCTGGCGGCCGGTGCAGGCGGTGTACGTGCCGGAAGATCCCGGGATCTGCTCCAGCGACGTCGCGATCCTCGTGCTCGAAACTCCCGTATCTCCCGAGGAGGCTGCCCCGGCGTGGCTCGACGTCGTGACGAACCTCGCGGAACAGCCCCCGAGCGAGGTCGCGGTGGTCGCCCGTGGTCGGCTGAACGACGCCGACGACGGCGGCTTCATCCGCAGGATCGTCGAACACATCCCGGTGATGTGCGTGTCGGACGTGGAAGGGGACTGCACGATGCCCGACGAGACGTACCCTTCGGGCGTGTTCGTGTTCCCCCCGCCGTTCGCGGTGATCGCGCCGACGCTTCAGACCGGAGACTCGGGCTCGGGGATGATCGACCAGCACAGCCTGGCCGCCGGTGTGCCGAGGGTGGTGGCGGTGAACACCATCAGCGCGGCGCCGTCGGAGGACAGCCCGGCCTACGCGTCGGCTGGGATCCGCACCAGCCTGCACGCCGAGTTCTTGCTCGCCGCGGCCCGCGACGGCGCCGCGCTCGGCGGGCTGGAGCCGCCGCCGTGGCGGGGTCCACCACCCGAGGGGCACGACACCGGGCACACCGGGGACACCGGTTCCCCCACGACACCCACC
>JBEBJC010000132.1:0-13225 GCA_040080105.1 Myxococcota bacterium | reverse complement strand
GTCGGGTACCAACCGACGTGGTCCGGCCTCGACCCCGACACCGTTCGGTTCGAGGCGCTGACCCACGTGTGCCTCGCGTTCGCGAACCCGGTGGGTGACACCGACGAGTTCGAGTTCTCCGACGTGACCCCCGCCGAGGTGGCGGCGTTCGTCGCCCGGGCGCACGCCGAGGGGGTCGAGGTGCTGGGCTCGATCGGCGGCGGGTACGACTCGCCGAGGCTCGTCCCGTACCTCGAGCCCGATCGGGTCGCCGACACCGTGGCGGCGGTGGTCGACCTGGTCGCACGACACGGGCTGGACGGGATCGACGTCGACATCGAAGGGGAGGCGATCTCGGCGACGTACGAGCCGTTCGTCACCGCGCTGGCGGAGGCGTTGGAGGACCACACGCTCACCGCGGCGGTCGCGACCTGGAACGGCGACGACGTGTCGGACGTCGCCCTGGCCGCGTACGACTTCGTGAACGTGATGTCGTACGACCAATGTGGGCCGTGGTCCGGCCCGTGCCCACACTCGACCCTGGCGGCGGTCGACGCCGACCTCGGGTACTGGGTCGACCAGCGGGGTGTCCCGGCGGACGCCGCGGTGTTGGGCGTGCCGTTCTACGGCTACTGCTGGGGCGCGGCGTGTCCCGGGGAGTACCTGGGCTACCGCGAGATCGTCGCGCAGTGGCCCGAGTGGGCCGACCAGGACTGGGTCGAGGCCCCCGACCTGCGGTTGTCGCTCAACGGACCCACGACGATCGCAGCGAAGCGCGACATCGGCCGCGCCTACGGCGGGGTGATGGCGTGGGAGCTCTCGCTCGACACGTCCGGAGACGACTCACTGTTGGACGTGCTCGTCTCCCGTCCGTGAGGTCGAGCTCGGAGAGCGGTCGGGCGGCGGATTTGTTGGTCCTCGGACTCCGTCCTGCGGATTTCCCCCTCTCCCCCGACGCGGGGAGTGGGCGATCACCGCAGGAGTCAGTCGACCACCCGCCCGTACAGCGAGGGCACGCGCTCGGCGCGCGAGCCGGTCCACCCCTTGTCGTTGACCGCCCGATCCGACGTCACGTACAGCTGCTCGACTTCGTGTGCCCCCTCGGGCGCGAGCTCGATGATCCGCACCGAGGTGTCGCCCACCCCGGCGTCGGCGTTCGGGGTCCCGTCCGGCATCGCGACCAGGAACCCCCACACCGACAGCACGTTCCCGTTCGGCAGCGGCTCGGCCTCTCCCACGGCGGACGAGTACAACGTGCCCCCGCTCGGCTGGTCGAACGCCCAATCCTGGCGCACCGTGCCGGCGGACTCGTCGATCGAGAACTGCACCACCCGGCTGCGGAGCTTCGTGATGGACAGCTCACACGGCTCGTCGGTGTACGGAGCGGCCTGGCAGTTTCCGTTGTCGAACACCATCAGCCGGCGCTCGCCTCCCGGGCCGTCGGTGGTGAGCCGCGGCCCGTGCTGGTGGTAGGTCCACCGGAGGTCGCCGAGCGGAGTGAGCAGCTTCTGCTTCAGGTCGGCCGGCCAGTTGTCCGGGTAGCCGAGGATCCACTTCAACCGCGCGTCGCCCTCCGCCCGAGGATCGATCTTCAGGATCGCGTCCTGGTGGCGCAGCGACACGATGTACTCGTCGCCGTCGTGCACCACCGCGTTCGCGTGGGCCCAGTCCGCCAGCCCGTCGGCGGTCTGCCCTTCGGGGCCGGTCGAGCCGTAGCCGATCCGGTGGATCGGGATCAGCTCGTCGAGGCGGGTCTCGGACAACACCGTGCCGTCGGCGGCGAACTCCACCACCACGTCGATCGCGACCTCGGTCTGGGCGGTGTCACCGGGGTCGACGTAGCTCTGCGGATAGTCGGGGACCGTCAGCGGGAACCGGGCGAGCGCGGCGAACTTCTCGGCGTCGTCGGGGAACGGCTGCACGTCGTGGTGCAGGTGGAGTGCGTCGAGCGCGTCGACCACCGTGGTGGGGTCGCGCGCGTCGTTCAGCGACCAGCTCTCGAGCTCGGTGCCGTCCCACGCGTAGTGGATCAGCTCTCCGTCGGCCGACCCGACCAACGCGTACAGGCCTCCCTCGTGCTCGATCACGTCGAGCACGAAGTCGCCGAGGTCGAGGTAGTACGCCATCTCGCCCTGTTCGTCGAAGATCGCGGCGATCCCGTTCGGCGCGGGCTGTCCCGTGCTGTCCATCGGGATCAGCGTGTGCCCCGGCGCGCGAGCTCCGGTCCCGCCGATCACCTCGGCCCGGGGCATGTGCGGGGCCAAGGTCGCGGTCGCGACCTCCAGCTTCACCGACTCGGCCCGCCCGTCCTCGTCGGTCGCGGTGACCGTCAGGTCGTACGCGCGGCCGGGTCTCCAGCCGAGCAACAGGTGCTCGTGGTCCTGCTCGAGCGCGTCGAACGCCACCGCGACCTCGTGGTCACCGTCGGACCACCGGGCCGAGATCCGCGAAGGGACCTCGGTGTGCGCGCGCAACCGCCGCACGAGCGGGGCGGTCGCGTTGGGGATCTCGACCTCGGCGCCGAGCTCCATCGGTTCGCCGTTGCACGCCACGAGCCAACCCAACACCCGACCACCTCCGGTGGGAACGGCTTAGCCGCGGAGCGCGACCGTCGCGTCCTGGCGGCGCTCGGGCGGCACGTACAACCGGGCGATGACCCGCTCGTCCGCGTACCGAGCGAACACTTGCGAAGCCTGCGTCAACGATGACACACGCTCGACCGGCTCGCCCGGCATCCGCTCGAGCACGAAGATGTCCGGCGCCGTCCGCCGCTTCGTGCCCACCGGGCCGTACCGCGACAGGCGACCGGTCGACTCGGCGGCGATCACGTCGATCCCGGCGGCGCGAAGACGGCGGACCGCGTCGGCGGTGTCGGCCTGGCGCGCGTCACCGTGCCGCTCGAGCACTCGACGGTACGGGGTCTGGGTCACGATCCGGGCGGCCCACGGATCGTCGGCCGCCCTCAGGTGCGAGGTCAACGCGACGTCGTCGGTGAGCAGGTATGCGTCGAGGTCCGCTGGCAGCCGCCACGGCCGATCCTCGCGGTCGACGTAGCGGCGCAGCATCTCCTCGTAGATCACCGACTTGTGGTGGAAGTACACCATCAGGAACATGTGGTGGCGCGCGAGCAGGAAGTGGTCGAACGCGTAGACCGCGCGCCCCTCGAGCGCGAGGTTCACCTGGCCGTTCGCGACCCAGGTGGTGAGGTTCGACAACAGCCAGGTGGTGTCGACCTGGCCGTACCGGGCGCCGGTGTAGGTGGCGTCGCGCACGAGGTAGTCCATCCGGTCCACGTCGAGCTCGCTGCTCACGATTTGGCCCAGCAGCCGCCGGTGATCGAGGCCCCCGTCGACGAAGAAGTCGTCTCCGGGCTTCACCTCCGGCCGGATCAACGCCGCGACGTGGCGCGGACCGAACGGGAACGACCGCGCGATCGCGCCGCCGAGCGTGTCGGTCTCGAGGATCGCGACGGTGTAGTCCTCGTGGGTCGCCATCCGGTCGAGCGGGCGGATCCAGCTCAGCGGCAGGGCGGCCATCGGGGGCATCGCGCACTCCATGCAGTGCGAGAACGGCGCGTGGCCGAGGTCGTGACACAGGGCGGCGATCCGCAGGCACGACCGCAGGCGGGCGCGGGCGGTGGGATCGTCGAACGTCCAGCTCCGGTAGGTCTGATCGAACGCCAGCCCAGCGAGGTGCATCGCGCCGAGGCTGTGCATGTACCGGCTGTGGGTGGCCCCGGGGAACGCCATCTGCGAGAACCCGGTCTGGCGGATGTTGCGCAGCCGCTGCACCCACGGGTGGTCCGCGACCACGAGCTCGCCCGGTTCGAGCGCGATCGCGCCGTGAATCGGATCCCGGACCTCCACGCTCACCCCCCGGACGGCTGGACCGTAGCCTGGTCAGCGGCAGCTCGGGTACCGGTCGTCGCAGCCGAGCACGGCGATCCGCACCGGCGCGACGCCGGCGTCCTTCATCCCGATCGCCTCTGCCGCGGCCTCCGACAGGTCGATCACCCGACCGGCGACGAACGGGCCGCGATCGTTGATCACCACCACCACCGACGCGCCGGTCTCGGCGTGGGTGACCCGCACGATCGTACCGAACGGCAGCGTCCGGTGCGCGGCCGTCCGTTCGTTCGGGCGGAACGGGACCCCGGAGGCGGTGGGCCTGCCCGCCAGCTCCGCCCCATACCAGGAAGCCGCGCCGGCCAATGACGAAGACGGACCGGAAACCGCAGGTGGTAGGGTCGTTTTGTGCACACACGCTACGAGAGGCAGCCACACGAGCATCTCCGGATGCTATCCCTGGCGCGTTCAGGGGGGAGCGTGCGGTTGGAATCTCGTCGGATTACGAGGCCGCGGCCATGACCCCCATCCGCGACATCGCGGACCTACGCCCCGGCTCGGTCCTGTACCATTCGGCGTTCGGGTTCGCGCGCGTCGCCGCGGCTGACCCCGAGTGGGTCACCCTCGCGTGGGACGGCAGCGGCGACAACCTGCCCGATCGGGTGCCGTGTGACGTGGTGGTGCGGGTGTACGCGCTGTGCCGCGCCGACGGGTTCTTCCATCGATCGGTCCACGATCGCGCGGGCCTGCAGGCGCTGCTGCAGGAGCACCCCACCGACGGCCTCGCGCTGCTGCTGGCCGACCTGCACGGCCCGCAGGCGACGCAGGATCTCCGCGACTGGGTGAGCGGACGGGGGCTGATGACCGGCCCGGCGTTCGCCCATTGGTGGGAGGGGCTCCGACCCGTCCTGTCGGAGGACGTGCGGTTCGAGCTCGACAACGACGGCGTGCAGCTGCGGAACGTGGAGACCGAGGACTCGCCGCGGACCCGGCTCGAGAACCCGCTGCTGCCCCCGAGCCGGCGGCTCGACCTCGCGATCGAGCACCGAGCGTCCCTCGACGACGAGTTCTTCCTCGATCAGGTGCTGTTGTCCTGGCGAATCGGCGGCACCCAGGTCAAGGATCTCGCGTTGGCCGCGCTCAAACACGAGGCGGCGGATCGGATCCTCTCCGGGCTGCTCGGGATGGGGCCCGACGCGATCGAGGCGCTGATCCACGCGATCCGGCGCGGAGGATGGAGCCCCGACGACGTGTCGGCCGACGTCCACGACGACCTGGTGGCCCTGGTGATCCGCGCGCTCGACGACGGGGGCCCCCTCGACAACGAAGGTCGGCTCGCCGCCACCCTCGCGCGGTGGGGCTCGCCGGTGGTGCTGGTGGCGCTGTCGGATGCCGCGACCACCGCGGACGGGCGGCGGCTGCTCCGCTCGACCTTCGCGGCCCTCCCGCCGCGGCGCGGGGAGGTGCTCGCGCTCGACCTGCTCCAGATGGCGATCGACGGCGACGATCTCGACACCGCCCAGTGGCTCGGCGGCGAGGTGCTCGGGTTCGCGCTGGTCGACCAGCAGGAGATGGCGCGCCGCCTCGACGACGAACGGCCGGGGATCGCCGAGTGGTTCGTCGGCACGTACCGCGGCGTCGAAGATCGTCCGGCGCTGGCGGAGTACGACGACTCGACCGACGACACGCTGCACACGGCGGAGGTCGACCTGTCGGGAGAGATCAGCGCGCCGGTGCCGCTCGGGAAGCTGCCGGCGCGCTCCGGGACCTCGCTCATCGGGCTCGGGCTCGCGATGGCGCGCGCCCTGTCGGTCCACCACAAGGAGCGCCGGATCGTGAACCCGACCGCGTTCTCGGTGCGGGTGCTTCCGAACGAGACGATGGAGGCCGAGCCCGGCGAGGACTTGGCGAACTCGCCCCGCCCGATGCTCGAGAACCCGGGACCCGGGTCGGACGTGTACGCCGCGTCGGTGCTGCTGCTCGAGGCGCTGCTGGGGCGACCGTGGCCGCGGAACATGCCGGCGGCGCGGGCGATCCCGTACCTGCGGATGTGTGTGCCGCTGCTGCCCCCGTCCGCGTTGGCGGCGCTCGACGCGGGCCTGCACCCGGACCCGCAGCGCCGCCCCCCGGACGGCCTCGCGTGGCTGGCGCGGTGGCAGGCGGCCGCGGTGACCGAAGAGACGCGCGCCTACGCGGCCCGCAACGCGGTGATCCGGTTGCAGACGGGCTACGACAGCCACGTCGGGAAGATGAAGCTCCTGCTCACCCAGGTGAACCAGGACTGCCTGTCTCTCGCGTCGAAGGGCCCGCTGTCGTTGCTCGCGGTGTGCGACGGGATCAGCACCGCGAACGCAGGGTCGGGCGACGTCGCGAGCTCGATCGCGTGCCACGTGATCGCGAACCTGTGGGAGCAGGCGCTCCCGCGACTGGTGTCGGCCGGGCCGGCGGAGATCCGCGAGTTCCTGGACCGGGCGCTGCGCACCGCGAACACCGCGGTGTGTGAGGCGGCGCTGCGGTTCGCCGGCGGCAACCTCGACGGCCGGGTGCCGATGGGCACGACCTGCACGGTCGCGGTGGTCCACGGCAACTGGGTGAGCCTCGCGTGGCTCGGGGACAGCCGCGCTTACCTGGTCGGCGCGTACGGCGCGTCGCTGATCACGGCGGACGAGAACCAGGCGGCCGAGCGGCTGCGGGCGTGGCACCTCGGGTTCCTCGACGCGTGGGACCCGTCGGGGTTCGCGCTGGTCGGGTACCTCGGCCACTTCAACGACCTGATGCGCCCGGAGGCGCTGTCGGCGCACCACTCGGCGTTCACCTTGCTGCCGGGTGAGCACCTGGTGTTGTGCTCGGACGGCGTGACCGACTACATCGGCGAGACCCACGCGGAGGTGGCGGGGGTGCTGGCCGACGTGGTGCTGGGCCAGGACCCGGAGGAGTCGTGCCGGCGGCTGGTCCACCTCGCGAACCGGGGAGGGGGAGGGGACAACGCCACCGCGATCGTGGCGAGGCTGTGGCAGTGAACCCGGGCCGCAGCGTCACGGACCTCCACCCGCCTCCACCCGCGGGATGCTGACCACCACCACCTTCGCCCACGGCCCTTCGGGCGAGCCCGCCTCGACCCGGATCGAACCGCCGGCGCGCGCGGCGAGCTCGAGCGCCAACCCCAGGCCCCGCTCGACCGCTCGCTCCCGCAGCATCGCGGTGGTCAACCCCCCGGGGGCCGGATCGGCGACCGCGATCGCCACCGACTCGAGCGCGGTGACCTCGTCCTCCTCCACCCCGAGCGCGAGGCCGATCCGGTCGCCGCCCGCGGCGAGGGTGGCCCGCGCCGCGTTGCGGACGAGGTTCGTCAACACGTCCACGAGGTCGGCCCGGTACATCCGGATCCGCGCCGGCTCGGGCGCGTGGACCACGAGCTGCGGGAACACCTCGCCGCGGAACCCGGGCTCGTCCCGCACCGAGGCGTACACCTCTTCGAGCAGCTCGCGGTCCACGGTCAACGTCCCGAGGTGAGCGAGCAGCGCGCCGAGCCCGCGGTACGCGTCCCCGTTGAGCGCGGCCGAGGCCCGTTCGAGGCGGCCGGCGAGCCGCGGGCCCGACCGGGCGGAGCGCACGGCGGCTCCGATCGCCTCGAGCTCGGCGAACGCGCGCAACATCGGCCCGAACACCGGGTCGCGCCGGCGCAGGTTCAGCCGGACCCCGTGGGTCCGCGCGAGGTCCTCGAGCGCGTCGACGTAGTGGTTCAACCGCTCGACCGCGCCCTCGGCCCCGAGGATCCGGTCGAACATCCACAGCGCCGGCTCCGGGTCGCCGTCGCGGAGCGCCGCGGCCGCCTCCGGCACCACGCTCACGTGGTGTTTGAGCACCTCGTGGCGGATCGCCGAGCAAATCCTCGCCACATCCCGCCAGGTTTGGGGCGCCCGATCGAGCAGGCCGCCCAGGTCGACGCCGCTCCGCCGCCGGATCGCCACCGCGATCGGCGCGACGAGGCCGACCGCCGCGGCCGCGCCGCCGCCCAGCCAGCCGAGGCGGATCCGCTCCGCCAGCTCCGCGTCCAGCTGCAGGGCCCGCTCGTACGCCGGCCCACTCGACGCGCGCACGAACAGCTCGCTCAGGGTCGCCCTCGCCGCGGTCCACCGCCAGGCGTCGGCCTGGTCCCGGGCCCTGCGCCACAGCGCCTCCGGATCGCCGAGCGTCGCCGCCTGGTCCCGCGCCGCCGCCGCCTCCGCCGGTCGACCGGCCTGCTCGTACAGCGTGGCGAGCCGTCCGAGCACCCGGCCGCGATCCGGGGTGAGCCGCGCCGACTCCTCGTACAGCGCGATCGCGCCGTCCACGTCGCCACGATCGGCGCGGATCGCCGCCAGGAGCTCGATCGCCGGGACGAACCCGGGGGCGAGCTCCCGCGCGCGGGCGAGCTCGGTCAGCGCCCGATCGGTGGCGTCGGGCTCCGGCCGCTCGATCCATGCCCGCGCCCGGTGGTACGCCCGCCATGCGCCGGCGGGGACCTCGTCCGGGCGGCCGGTGGCGGGGGGGAGGAGCGCCGGCGCCGCGCGCTCGCGCCGGTACGCCGCGAGCTCCGTCCGCGCTTCGTCGGCGTGGGGGCCCGCGGGTTCGAGATCGAGCACCCGAGCCCACGACGCGTTGGCGCGGGCGCGGGCCCCCGCCCGCCGCTCGACCACCGCCTTGGCGTACCACAGCTCGGGATCTCGGGCGCGCCGGAGCACCGCGCGGGCCAGCGCACCCATCGCCTCCTCGTCGTACCGACCCGCGAACGCGCGGGACAAGATCTGACCCCGCTTGGCCGGGTAGCTCGCGTCGAGTGGATCGAGGCGCTCGGCTGCGGCGAACGCCTGCTCGGCCCCGGCGGGGTCGTCCTCCGCCTCGCGCACGTCCCCGAGCGTCGCCCAGATCACCGCGGACGCGGGCTGATCGATCGCCAACGCCTCGAGCGCCTCGCGCGCGGGCCGCACCGCGCCGGCCGCGAACGCCTCCCGCGCGCGGCGCAGCCGCTCGGCCTGGGCCGGGGTCAACGGGACGTCGCTGGCCTCCGCCAACGCGCGCGCGCGGGCGTCGACCTCGAGATCGGCCAGGATCGGGGACAGCCCGGTCAGCTCGGGGAACCTGGCCAGCACGTCCAGCAGTAGGCCCGTGGCGGCGGCGTGGTCTCCGCGGTCCTGCAGCGCCGCGCACACCTCCCGCACCGCGACCTCCGCCTCGTCCTCGATCGGATCGACCTCCTCGAACTCCAGGTACTCCTCGAGCAGCCCCGCCGCCCGGTCCGGCTCGGACGGGGCGCGGGCCCGCGCCTCGAGCGCCCGCGCGCCGGGCCACTCCGGCCGGAGCTGGACCAACCGAGCGAACAGCGGAGCGGCCTCGTCGTGCCGGCGCAGGTCGAGCAGCAAACGGCCCTCGGCCTCGACCAGATCGGGATCGTACGGGGCAGATTCGTACAGGTGAAGCGCGGACTCGACCCGCCCGAGCTGGACCCAGACCCTGCCGAGCCCGAGCGTCGCCTTGTTGATGTTCGGCTGTTCGAGCCGGGCGAGCTCGTACAGGAACGCCGCCTGACGCAGGTCGCCGTCGCGTTCGCTCCGGAGGGCTTCGTCGAGCCGTGGAGACAGCAGCTCGGTCGTCAACGGATCCTGCGCCCACGCCGCTGCCAGCCACCCGAGCATCACGGGGCGCCTCCCCTGAGCTCCCGCACCTTCAGCCCGAGCTGGTTGAACCGCAGCTGGACCTTGCGGCCTTGGGACGCGTCGCCCAACAACCGGTCGGCCATCTTGCCGAAGTCGCCACCGGTCTCGCGCCACAGCTCGACGAAGTACTGGCGTTCGACCTCGGTCGCGACCCGATTCAACGTCGCCTGGGGCCGGAGGGTGACGCTGAACCGAGGGCCCCCGCCCACCGGCGCGTCCTCGGCGTGGTCGAGCAGGTCGCGGACCAACTTCGAGCGGATCGACACCACGTCGGGGCGCTCGCCCGGCGGCACCGCCGCCAGCTCGGCCAGGGCGAACGAGATCGCGTTCTCTACCACCATCGAGAACTCGCGCTGGTTCCCCGGCCAATCGTGGGCCGACAGCGCCCGCAGCGCACGGTCGGGGAACAACACCACCACCACGCCGGGCTCCGGCTCGGGCAACGCGCCCCCGGCGACCACCACCACCCGGCGGAGGCCGACCGATCCACGGGCGGCGTGCTCCTCCAGTTGGCCGCGCAGGGTGGGCCCCTGCAGCGCCCGCTCCACCGAGAACTCGACCAGGCGCGCCCAATCGGGGTTTCGATCGACGAGACGGGGCAAGGTGACCGCCGTGGCGGGGTTCAGCCGGGTGTACAAATCGGCCCGGAACGAGCCGTCGGCGACCCGGGCGCGCAGATCGTCGTTGGTCGCCACCACGACCTTCACGTCGACCGGGCGCTCCTTCAGGTCGCCGATCCGGGTGACGAACCCCTCCTGCAGGACGGTGAGGAGCAACTTCTGCGCGTCGGCCGACAGGTTCCCGACCTCGTCGAGGAACAGAGTGCCCCCGTCCGCCGCCTCGAACGCGCCGGTCCGATCCGCCACCGACCCGGTGTACGCCCCGCGCACCGCGCCGAACAGCGTGGCCGCGCCGAGGTCCCGCGGCAGGGTCGACAGATCGACCGCCACGAACCGACCCCTCCGTCCGGAGTGCGCGTGGACGAAGTGGCGCGCCAGCAGGCTCTTGCCCGTTCCCGTGGGGCCCGACAACACCACGGGGAGCCGACCCCGCGACAAGATCGCCAACGTGCGCCGGATCTGGGACATCACGACCGATCGCCCCCAGTACACCGGGCCGTCCGCGTCGTCGCCGCGCCGCACCGCGAGGATCGACTCGAGCTGCGCGCGCAACGCCTGCGCATCCACCCGGTCGTCGTCGAGGAAGTAGGTGTACTCCTCGCCGTCCACCTGCTCGAGCGACAGCTCCTCCCGCGACGTGGTCAACACGACCGGCAGCGCGGGCCACCGCCGGCGGATCGCGCCGAGGATCTCGATGCCCTGGCGTCGGCGGACCGCCTCCAGGTCGCAGCCCGGCCCGACGCCGAGCAGCGCCTCGGGAGGGAGGTCGAAGTGGAGGTCGAGCAGCACCACGTCGGTGCGGCCGCGCGC
Source organism: Myxococcota bacterium (assembly GCA_040080105.1). GTDB lineage: Bacteria > Myxococcota_A > UBA796 > UBA796 > JACKER01. The sequence continues at coordinate 2,275 of JBEBJC010000132.1, read as the reverse complement.
GAGCTCCTCGCTCGCCTCGGCCCACCCGCGCGCCGGGCCGCGGAACGTGTGCTCGGGGATCGCCCGCCGGCACAGCTCGGCCAGCCGGTCCTGGTCGTCAACGATGAGGACCTGCGCCACGTCTACCTCCGCACCGATCGATCCAGGGCCCGCACCGCGTCGGCCGCCGCGCGCGCGCAGCTCGCCGCCTGCTCGAGGTCCCGGCGATCCGGGCGGTCGGCGGTGATCGCCGGCCCGAGCCGCCGGAGGCCCTCCATCGCCTGGTCGAGGAGGAGGAACGAAGGGTTGTCGGCGAGGGCCGCTCGCAGCGCTGGGGAGGCCGCGTCCCACAGCTCGACCGCCGCGACCGTGCGATCCGGACCGCGGCGGGTGGCGAGCACGTCCGCTCGCACCGCCTCCGCCAAGTCCTCGGTGGTCGGGTCCGGGGGCAGGGAGGTGATCTGGAGCGCCACGTACTTGCCCAGGTCGTGGCGGAGCGCCCGCACGCGGTCGATCACGGCTCCTCCACTGGGAACGCCACCCGACGCACGTCCGGCGCGGCGAGGATCGCCAGGGTCACGAGCGCCGCGGGCGCACACCCCGTGGGGATCCACGCGGCGGCGCCGAGCAGCCCGAGCCACCACCCGGCTCGCGTCCCCGACGCGATCCCCATTGCAGCGCCGGCGGTCGCCGCGGCACCTGCCCACGACAGGCCCAGGGTCAGCGCGCCGAACACCGCGCCGCGCGCGAACGGCGCGCCCGGGACGAAGGCCCCTTGGAGGGTCGAGGCCGCCGAGGTGGAGGCAGCCGCCAGGCCGTAAAGGGCCTCGAGCCCCGCGAGCACCGCGAGGGCTGCAGCCGCACCGAACCGGACCGTGGACGACACGCGACGAGTTACCCCAGGCGAGAGCGCAGATGCACGTCTATCGCTGGGATCTGGACAAGACCTACCTCGAGACCGAGATTCACTCGGTGCGGGGCCTGGTGCGCGCCGCGTTCGAGCGCGCGGACGAGAAGCGGACCATCCCAGGTGCAGCCGCGCTGGTCCGCGGTCTGCAGCAGCACGATCCGCAGGCGCAGGTGGTGGTCCTGTCGGGCAGCCCCGAGCAGATGCGCGACGTGCTGTCGCGGAAGCTCGAGCTCGACGGCGTCAGGGTCGACCGCCTGATCCTCAAGGACAACCTCGGGAATCTACGACGCGGCCGGTTCAGGGCCGTGCGGGGCCAGGTCGGGTACAAGCTGCCCCACCTGCTGGAGGATCGGCTCAGCGCCGCACACGACGCGCGGGAGACGCTGTTCGGCGACGACTCCGAGACCGACGCGCTGATCTACGCGGCGTACGCGGCCGTCCTCGCTGGGGACCTCGACCGGGACGGCTTGGTGAAGCTCCTCGTCGCTGGGGCTGCGTACCCGGACACGATCGAGCGGGCGGTGGAGGCCGCGAGCCGGATCCACGGCGGCGATCGGGTGGATGGGATCTTCATCCGGATCGATCGCGGGCTGCCGATCGCCACCTATCGGCTCCTCGGACCGCTCGTGATGCCGGTGTTCTCCTGGCATCAAGCGGCGTTGGTGTTGTTCGCCCGGGGCCAATTGTCTGCCGCGGGGGCGCGGGAGGTCGCCGCCGCCGCGGGTGGCCCGTCGGCGGTCGCCGGTTGGACACTCGACGCCGTCCGGCGTCGTCTCGTCGACGTCGATTCGGTGCATTCGCTAATCGAAACGCAAGGAATGGACGAGATTCGCGCGTTGGTGGGGCCAGAGGTGGATCGACTCGGGCGACTGCCCGAGCTAATCCTCCCCAGGGAGTCTCCGGACCTGTTCGGATTCCTCGAGGCCGCGCGGTCGCACAGCGCCGGGTGACTCGAGGAGGCCGAGAGGTGCGGTGCCCTCGCGGTGGGATTCTCTCGGAGGGTTCGCCGTGATACAGTTCGTTTCGCGTTTCGACGGCGGGCCTTCGGTCCGTCGCTCACTCGTTCGGCGGGTTCCGAGCCCACCGGAAACAATCGTGAGCCGGTCCGACCGGCGGATGAGAGTATGGGCAGCAAGCTGTTTGTCGGCGGGTTGAGCTGGAACACCACCGACGCCTCCCTTCGGGAAGCATTCGAGGCATTCGGGGATGTTCGAGAAGCGCGCGTGATCCTGGATCGGGAGACGGGGCGGAGCCGCGGCTTCGGGTTCGTCACCTATCAGCGCGACGAGGACACGGCCGGCGCGATCCGTCAGATGAACGGAGCGATGCTGGACGGTCGGACGATCCGCGTCAACGAGGCGGAAGAGCGGCCGCGAGGCCCCGGCG
>JBEBJC010001091.1:0-2914 GCA_040080105.1 Myxococcota bacterium | reverse complement strand
CCATTTCGGGTTCGATTCCCATTGGGGAGCGCACGCGAACGACCTGCGCTGGTACCTGTACGCCCGGGCGCGCGATCGGTGAGGCGGTCACTGTGGCCCAACCAGCCCCATCAGGATCCCGATCCACAACCCCACCATGATCACGACGACGAGGACATACAGCGCGAGCGTGAATCCGGCGCCGAGCCGCCATCGGCCCATCGCTCACCCCACGTGGTGCGGAGGCGGATGATCCGGCCTCCGGACAGCTCGAACCTGTTCACACCCGACCCTCGCCCTCCCGGCAGTCCCGGTGAGAAGCACGTCCAGCGCGCGACCACCTCGCCGCCCTCCACGTCCACCCGGTCGACCACGATCCGCTGCTCCGGCAGCTCCCGCTCCCAGCCCCGCTCGAACGCGGCTCGGATCGCCGCCCGGCCCCGGTGGATCCCGGACCCGCCGGAGAACGGCTCCACGTACTCGGCGTCGTCGTCGAACAGCGCAAGCAGCTCGTCCGCCGCGGCCCGTCCCGTCTGCATCGCCAGGAAGAACGCCCCCACGACCTCGGTCCCCCTCCGACCCCCGCCGACCAGATCCGCCCAGGCCGCCGGCCACGCCATCCATCGAACGATGGTACGCTGCCCCGTGGAACCGAGCGCCGGTGCGACGGGCCCGCAGGGCGCCGGGAGCCTTTCGTGACGGCCCCGGACGACGAGACGCTCCAGCGACTCGCGGGTCTGGTGGCGCGCATCGGCGAGGGCGGGACGGCGCTGCCCAGCGCCGCGTTGGTCGCGCTCGGGGCGCTGGCGGACGGAGCCGAGGTCACCGTCGACTACCAGGCGAAGGCGATCCTCGGCCATCCGCTGGTGGTGTGGCGCCCGGCGATCGAGCCGCCGTCGTGGTGGGCGGCCCTGACCCCGCGGGAGGCGGAGGTGGCGGCCCTGGTCGCCGACGGCCTCGCCAACGCCGCGATCGCCCGGCGGCTCGGCCTGGCGATCGGTACGGTCAAGGACCACGTCCACCGGGTGCTGAGCAAGGCGAGGCTCCGCAGGCGCAGCCGGATCGCGGCGGCGCTGGGCAGCCGGTAGGCCAGGGTGGGGCCCCTCTACGACGAGGCCCGCGGAAGGCGTCCGGCCCTGACCTCGCCATGGGCGCGGAGGTCCGGTCGAGGTCCGCGGGCTATCAAGGGTGGATGGACACTCCGGCCGAGCGGCAACTGGACCACGTGACCCGGTCTCCGAGGCTGACGGTGTGGCCGATCCTGGGAGGGTTGGCCGGCTGGGTCAGCCAAGCGCTCGGGCTGGATCGGCTGGCGGTGGCGATCGAGCGCCGGTTCGGGGGCCGGGTCCAGCCGATGCAGCTCTCCGGCGCCAGCGACCCGTTCCTGATGCTCGTGCACCACGTCCACACCTTCTCGCGGTGGGACCCGGTGCGGTACCTGTCGTCGCTGGTGTTGCCGGAAGGGTTCCCCGCCCACCCCCACCGCGGGTTCGAGACGGTCACGTTCGTGCTCGAAGGCGGGATGCGCCACCGGGACTCGGCCGGGGTGCGGATGGTCTACCGCAGCGGCTCGGTCCAGTGGCTCACCGCCGGGCGGGGCGTCATGCACGAGGAGATGTGGGCGCCGGGGGTGCGACGGCAGGAGTTGTACCAGCTCTGGGTCAACCTCCCGCGCGATCGCAAGCGGGACCCGCCCCAGATCCAGCTCCTGGGCGACGCCGACGTCGGGACGGCCGAAATCGCCCGGCACCCCCTTCCGGTCGGCGAGCGGGACGGCGTCCGCCTGTCGGTGCTGTCCGGGACCTGCCACGGGGTCACGTCTCCGATCCGGACCCGGTCGCCGCTGGGGGTGGTCCGCCTCGAATGGTCCGCTGCCGGAGCGTTCGTGTGGGACGACGTCCCGGCCACCCACAGCGCGCTCGCCTTCGTTCGGGCGGGGTCGGTGCAGATCGGTGGACGCACCGTGCGCCGGGGCGAGCTCGCGACGTTCGCCCGCGGACCCGGGTCGCCGGCGCGGATCCGGATCACGGCGTCGGAGGGCGGCGCCGACGTGCTGTTGCTCACCGGAGCCCCGCTCGGCGAGCCGGTGGCGATGAGCGGCTCGATGGTGATGAACACCGCGGCCGAGGTCGACGCGGCCTACGCCGACCTGCGCCTGGGGCGGTTCGGCCAACCCTGGTCCCCGAACGCCAGCGACGACGACTGGCGGGCCACGATCCGGGACGCGCCCTGAATCCCAGGCCATCCGTAGGTCCGCACTCCGTGTCCACCGAGGGCTCGGCGACGCCGGCAGGACCTCACCCCGGCGGGAAGCCCGTCCGAGACCCGCGCGGTTCTTGCCCGAGCGCTTCGCCCGGTACAGCCGGGAGTCGGCCAGCTGGACCAGCTTGTCGGCCCGTCCTGGGGGCACCTCGTCCGACAGCGCCAGGCCGATGCTGACCGTGACGTGGAGGCCGGGTGGCACCTCCGCCACGCAGAACGGGTGGCCGTGGACCGCTCGGCAGATCTTCTCTGTCGCCAGTACGTCTCGGGCTGTGAGGACGAGCAGGACTCGGAGGAGGTGGTAGCGGCCGACCCGCGGTGGGTGCTCGGCGCAGACGGGAAGTTTGCGCTGCACGCCACCGTGGACCCTTCGTACGCGTTCGTGGTGAGCGTGGAGGCGTCGTTCGGTGGGGCGTCGGCCGCGTGGGTCCAGGGTCGACGGCGCGCTGGGGCATGTCGACCTGGCGGACCTGCTGCGGGCCGGTCTCGTGGTAGTGCGCGTGCGTCGTGGGGCGCGGGCCGTACACGAACACGCCGTGGTACGGGTGGACGCGGCGGTACACGACGGTGCGGGAGTGCACCACAGCGGGGCGGCGGACCACGACGGGCCCGGGGCGGGCGTGCACGACGGCAGGGCGGCCGTGGACGACGCCCGGGCGGGTGTGGGCGACGA
>JBEBJC010001090.1:0-2919 GCA_040080105.1 Myxococcota bacterium | reverse complement strand
GGTCCACCCGGGGCGTATGCTCGGGCGAGGAGGCGCGATGGGTCCGACGATGCCAGGGGTGAGCGCGCGCCAGGTGACCACCCCCCGCCTGCGGGTGCACCTGCTCGAGAGCGGCCCGACCGGAGGGGTGCCGGTGTTGTTCGTACACGGCAACGCTTCGTCGGCCGTGTTCTGGGAGGAGACGATGCTCGCGCTGCCCCCGGGCACGCTCGGGCTCGCGCCGGATCTCCGGGGCTACGGCGGCACCGAAGATCGCCCGGTGGACGCCACCCGCGGCGTCGGCGACTGGGTGGACGACCTGATCGGCCTGCTCGACACCCTCGGGCACCACCGGGTGCACCTGGTCGGGCACTCGCTCGGCGGGGTCGTGGTGTTCGGGCTGATCGCCGCACACCCGGCCCGGGTGCTCTCGGCCACCCTGGTGGCGCCCGGCTCCCCGTACGGCTTCGGCGGCACCCGCGCCGACGGGACGCCGTGGTGGCCCGACTGCGCCGGCACCGGCGGCGGCGCGGTGAACCCGGAGTTCGCGCGGCGGATGGCGGCCGGCGACCGGTCGACCGACGACCCCCAGGCCTCGCCGCGCAACGTGATGAACACGTTCTACTGGAAGCCGCCGTTCCGGGCCGCCCGCGAGGAGGAGCTGCTGTCCTCGCTGCTGTCGGAGAAGGTGGGACCGGAGCGGTACCCCGGGGACTCCACTCCTTCGCCGAACTGGCCCGGGGTCGCACCCGGCGTTTTCGGTCCGATCAACGCGCTGTCGCCGCGTCACGCGGGCGGGCTGGCCGACCGGTTCGTCGCCGCGGCCCCCAAGCCGCCGGTGTTGTGGATCCGGGGCGACTCCGACCAGATCGTGTCGGACACGTCGCTGTTCGACTTCGGCACCTTGGGGCAGCTCGGGTTCGTGCCCGGGTGGCCCGGCGCCGACCAGTGCCCGCCCCAGCCGATGGTGCGCCAGGTCCGCGCCACGCTCGAGCGGTACGCGGCGGCGGGCGGCTCGTTCCGGGAGGTGGTGCTCGCGGACACCGGCCACACGCCGTACCTCGAGCGACCGGAAGCGTTCGCGGCCGCGCTGCACCCGCACCTGTCCGGCCGCTGACCCGTCACCCGACGAGCGCGCGCCACGCGAGCCGCGGGGTCAGCAAGGTGGTGAGCGGCGACTCGAGCGAGAACACGCTCACCATCGCGCGGTGCACCCCCTCGTCGCGGTGGGAGGCGCGGTGCAGCCGGGCGACGTACGCGTTGATCAGCGGGGCGCCGAGCGGGCGCGCCCCCACCACCTCGGGGTGCCGCAGGTCCTCCCCCGCGCTCAGCGCCCACGCCTGATCGACCACCCGGGCGGCGGCGCGGAAGTACCGCCGGCCGAGCCCGTCCAGCCCGCCGTCCAGCGCTTGCCCGAGCCCGCGGGTCTCGAACGCCGCCACGCTCATCCCCTGGCCGTACGCAGGGTTGAAGCTGCACAGGGCGTCGCCCACCACCACGTACCGCTCCGGAGGCCGCCGGGCCCCTTCCCAGTGCCGCCGCAGGTTCGACGCGAACCGGAACTGGGAGATCTCCCCAACCGGCTCGAGCTCGGACACGAACGCGTGGAACTCCGGCGTCGGGAGCTCGCGCGCGAACTCGAGCCACCCCTGCCGGTCGAGCGGGGGGTGGTCCCCGAGCCAGCCGGCGAGGGTCGCGCACCACCGGTCCCCTTCGATCGGGAACAACACGCCGATCCGCCGCTCGGCCGGGCCGACGGGGCTCACCAGCAGCACCCGGAACGCGTCGAGGTCACCCGGACGGCGGTGGAACTGCCGGGTGACGTACGCGATGTCGACCCCGAGCTCGGTCTCCGCCGGCGGCGTGGCCCCGAGCGCCGCCACCCACGCCGACCCGCGGGACGTGCGGCCGGTGGCGTCGACCACCAGGTCGGCCTCGAGGACCTGCTCGGCCGCCCCTCGCTCGCGCACCCGCGCCCCGGCGACCCGCTCGGCGGTGCCGGTCAGCCCCACCACCTCCACCTCGTCGCGCACCACCACCCGAGGCACGGCCCGAACCCGTCGGCGCACGTGCTGCTCGAACAGCGCGCGGCTCTGGATCGACAGCCCGATCCCGACCCGCGGTCGCACCCGGAACGCGCCCGCGTGCCACCACCTCATGTCGCCCGCGTCGGCCTCCACGGCGCCGTCGGCGAGCAGCGCCGACTTCAACCCGGGCAGCAGGCCCTCCAGGTACCCGAGCGCGGGGCTCCAGATCGAGTGCACGTGCCGCCCCTGGGGCACCCCCTTGCGCAGCGCGGCGTCGTCGGGGAGCGGGTCGCGCTCGACCACCACCACCTCGTCGAACCGGTCGGCGAGGACCCGGGCGACGAACAACCCCGCGACGCTCCCGCCGAGCACCACCGCCCGCTGCCCCAGCCTCACCGGCACCTCCGACCGGCCAGCGTACCGGAAGCCCGTCACGCCGCGTCACGGTGAACCCGGGACGCCGCGTGACGGGAGGTTCGAACGGCACTGGATACCCGAACTGCACCTCGACGGAGCACCCCGATGTACCCGAACCTGCGCGCTGCGCTCGATCCCCGCCTCCAGTCGCTCCCGGACGAAGCCATCGAGCAGCTGGTCGAGTCCAGCCTCGGGGCACCGGCCTACGCGTTCGAGCAGCTGTCCCCACCGATGGAGGACTTCTGGCGCGACGCCGGCCGGTGGGCCGCCCGGATCGCGCCCGGGGTCGTGTCGGGGGCCGCGAGCGGGGCCGCGCTCGGCCCGTACGGCGCCCTGGGCGGCGCGCTCCTCGGGGGCGTGTCGCGCGCGCTCGCGCCGACCCCGAGCGGCCGCCCCTCTCCCCCGCCGACGCCGCCGGCGCCGCTCCCCCCGGCACCGGCGGCGCCGGCTTCGGCGAACCCGGCGCGCGACGTCGCTGCCGTGCTCGGGCGTCCGG
>JBEBJC010000131.1:0-13291 GCA_040080105.1 Myxococcota bacterium | reverse complement strand
ACCCACCCCCGCAGGGTGAGGTGGGCGTCCCGCGACAACACGCCGACGAAGGTTGTGCCGTCCGCCCCGTTCACGGTCGACGCGACCTCGCCGTCGATCCGCACCTCTTCGACCACCACGTCCGGGCCGGCGAGGCGGAGCGAGATCGGCGACGGACCGCCCACCACCGCGAGGCTCCACTCCGCCGCCACCGCCACCTGCTCGGTGCCGAGCGGCTGCAGGGTGACCGACCGCCGGGTGACCATCGGCGCAGGCGCCAGCTCGGCGGGCACTTCCTCGGGCGGCATCAGCTCGCGGAAGTGCTGGGCGTCGAGGGTGACGGTGGGGGTGACGGCGATTGGCAACACGGGGGGCTACGACCTCGCGGGCAGCGAACGGTTCCGACGCCGCACACTTACACGGTTCGGTGGAGGGGTGGCCCGCGGAGCCGAGGTGTTTACGCGGTCAGTCGCCGAGTACGTAGCCGAAGATCAGCGGCGCAACGATCGTGGCGTCGGATTGGATCATGAACTTCGGTGTGTCCACGTCGAGCTTGCCCCAGGTGATCTTCTCGTTCGGCACCGCGCCCGAGTACCCGCCGTACGAGGTCGTCGCGTCGCTGATCTGGGCGAAGTAGCCCCAGAACGGGGTGTCCTCGAGCTGGAGGTCCTGGATCAGCGCGGGCACGGCGCAGATCGGGAAGTCACCCGCGATGCCGCCACCCACCTGGAAGAACCCGACCGACGGCATGCCCTCGGCGCGACCGTTGTTCGCGAGGTACCACCGCATCAACCGGACCATGGTCTCGGTTCCCGAGGCGACGCAGTCGTGGCGCGGGATCTCGCCGCGGAACACGGCCGCCGCGAACATGTTGCCGGTGGTCGAGTCTTCCCACCCCGGGGTGTACACCGGGATCCCCTTCTCCTTCGCCGCCAGCATCCAGCTGTCCTCGGCCGGGATCTGGAAGTGTTGCGCGAGGGTGGGGTCGTCGAGCAGGTCGAACAGGTGCTCGGACGGCATCTTGGTGACGCCCTGCGCACACGCGGACTTCCACCGATCGAGCAGCCGCCGCTCGAGGTGGCGCATCACCGTCTCCGGGATGCAGGTGTCGGTCACCCGGTTGAACCCCCGGTCGTACAGATCCTTCTCGTCCTCTGCCCGCAGCGCGCGCCAGTCCGGCACGATCTCGTACTCGTTCGCCGCCAGCAGGTTGAACAGGTCCTCCTCGAGGTTCGCGCCGGTGCAGGTGATCGCGTGCACTCGGTCGGCCCGGATCAGCCGGCCGAGGATCCGCCCGATCCGCGCAGTGGACATCGCGCCCGCCAGGGTGATCATCATCTTGCCGCCCGCGTCGACGTGGGCCTCGAACGCCCGCGCCGCAGCGACCGTCTCCCGCGCGTTGAAGTGCAGGTAGTGGCGATCCATGAACTCGCGCACAGCGCCCATGCCGATCCTCCGATGGCGGTGGAGCTAACGCGCCGATGCGGCGCGGGCCCGGCCGGGGCCAACCGTGGTACGATCCCGCGCCATGGCAGTTCCGCTCGGCCCATTCACCCTGCAGCACCCGATCGGCCGCGGCGGGATGGGGGTCGTGTGGCTCGGCCGCCACGAGGCGCAGCAGATCCCGGTGGCGGTGAAGGTCATCACCGGCGCGGCAGCGGCGAGCGAGGACTACCACCGCGCGTTCCACCAGGAGGTCCGGGCGGTGAGCTCGCTCGACCACCCAGGTGTCGTTTGGATCTTCGAGTACGGCCGCATCCCCGCCGAGTCGGCCGCCGCGTCGAACGGGGAGCTGACGGTCGGCAGCCCGTACCTGGTGATGGAGCACGCGAGCCACGGTACCCTGCGCCAGCTGACCCGCCTGTCCGGTTGGTCGGAAGCGCGCGCGATCCTGATGGCGCTGCTCGACGCCCTCGCCCACGCGCACGCGCGCGGGGTGCTGCACCGCGACCTGAAGCCGGACAACGTGCTGGTGGCCGGGGGCGAGGACCTGCGTCCCGGCATCAAGATCACCGACTTCGGGATCGCGCGCCCGCTCGACGACACTGCGGTGGGCGAGGCCCGCCCGGTGGGCACCCCGCAGTACATGGCGCCCGAGCAGATCCGGAACGAGCCGGACGCGACCGGACCCCACACCGACATCTACGCGCTCGGCACCCTCGCGTGGCGGTTGGTGACGGGCCGGCTCCCGTTTCACGGCGCCCGCGGTCCGGCGCTGATGTACGCGCAGCTCAACCGCCCACCTGGGCCGTTGGAGCCGCAGTTCGCGGTTCCGGTAGGGCTCGAGACCGTGCTGCGGACGATGTTGGCGAAGGAGCCGTACGATCGGTTCCGGTGCGCGGCCGACGCGGCGCTGGCGCTCGCGTCGCTGCCGGACCCCACCGAGCCCGGCGACGGGGCGACCTCGAGCTCGATCCGCCTGTCGGCCCAGGACGACGAGATCGACCTCGACACGGCCACCCTCAAGGTGGTGGTAGGGCAGCTGCGCGGGCGCTCGCTCGCCCCGCTCGGCCCCAGCGTGCACCCGCCGTTCCCGACGAGCTGGCGCCTCCCTCCGACGAGCAGCCGCCCGGCGCGTCTGCTGGGCGCGGGGCTCGGGCTGTTCGGCGTGCGGCCGGTGCCGCTGGTGGCGCGCGAGCCCGAGCGCGACGAGCTGTGGAGCCGCCTGCTCACGGTCCACCACGAGCGGCGGGCAGCGGTGGTGGTGGTCCGCGGCCCTGCAGGGGTCGGGCGTACGCGGCTCGCGCGGTGGCTGGCGGAGCGCGCGCACGAGGTCGGCGGCGCGGTCGTGGTGAGCGTCGCGTTCACCTCGGCCGAGACCGCGCCCGACCAGCTCCGGCGCGCCCTCGGCCGGGCGGTGCGCAGCGCGCCGCTGTCTCCCCTGCACCGGGCGGAGCGGTTCGGGCCGTTGTTCGACGGGTTCGGCGCCGGGGCGGTGCCGCCCGCGACCGCGCTCGAGCAGCTGCTCGACCCGGCCGTGGCCCCGCTGCGCGAGTCCGAGCGGCGGGCGTTGGTGCGCCGGGTGTGCGAGGCGCTCGCGGTCGAGCGCCCGCTGCTGTTGGTGTTCGACGACGCGCACCTGTGGACCGAAGCGCTGCGGTGGGCCGAGGAGCTGCTGTCGGCGCAGCAGACGCGCCCGAGCCCGGTGATGGTGGTGCTGACCGTGGCCGACCCGTCGCTGGCGCCCGACACCGAGCGGGCCCGCTCGCTCGAGGCCCTCGCGCGGGCGAAGGGTGCGTCCGAGCTCGCGCTCGCCCCGCTCGAGGGAGAACACCGGCTGGAGCTGGTCCACGAGATCCTCGGGCTCGAGCCGGCGCTGGCGGAGGGCGTCGCCGAGCGGACCGGCGGGAACCCGCTGTTCGCCGTGCAGCTGGTCGCGGACTGGGTCGACCGGGACCTGCTCCGCCCCACGCCGTGCGGCTACACGCTCACCAGCCCCGCCCCGCCGTGGCCAGGGTCGATGCGCGACGTGTGGGACTGGCGCATCCGCAGCCTGGTGTCGGGGCTCGAGCCGCCGGCGCTCGAGCTGCTGGAGCGGGCGGCGCTGCTGGGCGGGTGCGTCGACGCGCTCGAGTGGCAAGCCGTGTGTGACGACACCGACGGGCGCCACGCCGCCACCAGGATGGCGTACTTCAACCCGCGCCACGCACGGCTGCGGGCCGCGCTGATGGAGCGCCTCCTGACCAAGCAGCTCGCGGTCCCTACCGACACCGGGTTCGCGTTCGCGCAGGAGGACTTCCGCGCGGCGTTGCTGATCCGGGCCGAGTCGTCGGGTCGATACCGCGGCCACGCGCGGGCGGCCTCCGCGGTGCTGGTCCACGCGATGACCGACGCCGACGCCGACCGGGTGGGCCGGCTGCTGGCGGACTCGGGGAGGGTGGACGAAGCGCTCGACGCGCTGTTCCGAGCCGAGGCGCACCGGCGCAGGACCGGTGGGATGCCGGCGGCGCTCGAGCTGCTGGGGGAGATCGAGCGGGTGCTGCGCGACAGCCGCGTCCCGAACGGTCGACGGGGGTGGGCGGAGTTCTCCGCCCGGCGCGCGACCGCGCTCGCGGCGGTCGGACGTCCCGCCGAGGCCGCCCGAGCCGCCCGGAGCGCGGCCCGGCTCGCGGGGGCCGGCGGATGGACCGAGCTGCAGGCCACCGCCGCCGCGGTCCTCGCCGCGGTCACCCGGGATCCACAGGAGGCGGAGCACCAGTGGCTCGAAGCGGCGCGCCTGGTCGGCGACCCGCCGCTCCCTGCGCAGGTGGGGCTCGCGGCCAAGGCCTGGCACAGGCTCCGCCGCCGGGCCCACGCCCGCGGTGACCGGTCCCTCGCCCGCGCCCGGGGGGAGGCGCTGTCGAAGCTGCTCCCCCGCGCGGAGTCCGACGCGGACCGAGCGCTGATCCTCGGGGCGATGGCCGAGGGGGCGTGGTCCGACGGGCGGCTCGACGAGGCGTGTGCGCTCGCCGAGGCGGCCTCCGGCCTCGCGGCGGGCCACGGGGACCTCGCCGGCGAGGCGAAGGCCCGCTCGATCCTCGCCGAGGTCGCCCTCCTTCGCGGGGATACGGCGTCCGCCCGGGTCGAGTGGGAGCGGGCGGCGATCCTGCTCGAATCGTTCGGCGCGACCCGCCACGCCGCGCTCGCGCGTTGCCGGGAGGGCCTGACATCGGCGCAGCTCGGCGACTTCGCCCACGCCCGCGACGTGGGCGAGCGGATCCTGGGGCGCGGTGAACCGACCGACCCGGTGGTGCGGGCGGCGGTGCACGCGCTGCTCACGCTCGCCGCGGCGGGGCGCGGCCGGTGGGAGCGGTTCGACGCGCACGCCCGGGTGTGCGAGGCGCTGTTCCCGCACCTCCGCTCCGCGCACGACCGGGAGTACACCGACGCGATGATGTTGGCCGGGACCTGCGCCGCCGAGCGGAACCAGCGCGGTCGGGCGCTGCGGGCCCTCGCGCTCGCCCAGCTGCGCGCCGTCGCGCTCGGTGACTCGGACCGAATCGGCGCGGTCCAGCAGCGGATCGGCGCGGTCGGAGGATGACCGAGGTCGAGGGGCTGCGGGTGGCGGTGGTGGTGTGTGTCGCGCTGATCGCCGCGCTCGCGCTCGGTTGGTGGCGGGCGACCGGGTGGGTAGGGCGAGCCAACGTCCGCCGCCAGTCCGTCGCGCGGGCAGGTGAAGACGAAGCGGAGCGGCTGCTCGAGCGCCTCGGGTTCGAGGTGCTCGAGCGGCAGGTCACCGGGGTGTGGTGGATGGAGGTCGACGGCGACCCGCGCGAGGTTCGGTGCCGCGCCGACCTGCTCGTGCGCCGCAAGGACCGGAGGTTCGTGGCCGAGGTGAAGACCGGGGACCGCGCTCCGTCCCCCACGCTGCCGGCGACGCGCCGCCAGTTGCTCGAGTACACCCTCGCGTTCGAGGTCGACGGCGTGCTGCTGCTCGACATGGAGCGGCGACGGGTGCGGGTGGTCCGGTTTCCCCGGTTCCCCGACGCTTGACACCGGGTTGTCGGCGCCCCCCGGACAAACCCCGAACCGGGGAGGTACCCTACCCGTCCGAGGTGACCATGCGCGCGTGCCACGCCCCCCTGATCTTCGCGATCGCCCTTGCCTCGTCGGGCTGCCCCGCCGACGACACGGACAAACCGGACGACTCCCCCGGGACCGACTCCCCCTCGACCACGGACACCGAGACCACGATGCCGACCGGGACCACCGGGACCACCGGCGACACCGGGGGCAGCACGACCGCGCCCCCTACCCTGGCGGTTTCGTGTGACCCCACCGACAACCCGCTGCGGTTCCTGTGTACGGTCGACGTCGACCCGGCGCAGCCGGTACAGCTGGTGTACGCCCGCGCCGACGGCCTGTCCGCGACCCGGACCGTGACCTCCGATCTCGTGCAGTCCCAACACGAGCTGCCGGTGTACTTCCTCGCGCCCGAACAGGTGTACGACCTCACGGTCAGCGCCACCGCCTGGCCCGACGACACGATCCCCGGCCAGCTGACCGCGGGCTCGATGCCAGCGGACTTCCGCAGCTCGTTGACGATGACCGGCACGTCCACGATGGGGATGATCGGCAGCCACGACCCGTGCTCGGGGGAGGCGGTGGCGGTGGTGTACGACACCAACACCGGCGATCTCGTGTGGTTCGAGCTCATGAACCCGGGCGGCCAGTTCGGCTCGCTCGACATGGTCGTGTTCACCGACGATCACACCGTGCTCGGGGAGAGCACGGGCGACGTGATCGAGGTCGATCTGATGGGCGAGGACCTGGTCCGGCTGGACAACCTCGACGACGCGTTCGGGGTGAACGTCGGCGGTCCGTTCGGGAACTTCCACCACGACATCGCGAAGCGCGACGGCGTGTACTACGTGTTCTACCAGGAGAGCTACGGCGGCAACGACGTGCTCGACACGGTGATCCTGTTCGACGGGCTCGGGACGGAGCTCGCGCGGTGGTACCCGATCGACCACCTGCCGATCCCCGGCAACTGGGGCGGGGACTACCTCCACACCAACTCGATCTGGGTGGACGAGGCGTACGACATCCACCTGTCGTGGCTGTCGCTCGACTCGGTGGCGAAGATCGAAGGGGACTGGACCAGCCCGGACTTCGGCACGCCGATTTGGATCCTCGACGGCGACGCGGGCGGCGGGATGGGCACGATCACCACCGACTGGAGCGCGGTCGGCGGCCCGGACGAGTTCGGGGGCCAACACAGCTTCCTGGTGCGGCCGGACGGCCGGCTGCAGCTGTTGGACAACGACTCTGGTCGCGGCCTGGTGATCGACCTCGACGAGGTGGCCGGCACCGCGACGGTCGACGCCGAGTACGAGACGCACGAGAACGGGTGCGGCCCACAGGGCACCTCGCGCAGCACGCTCGGCGGCAACGCGGTCGTGGCGTGCACCGGAGACTGGGTGCGCGAGTTCGACGGGGTGTCGGGCGAGATGTTGTGGGAGGCCGAGGTCCAGTGCCCCGGTGGAGGGAGCCCCGGCTCCTCCCGGTGGTACCCGCTCGACGGCTGGTAGCCGCACCGGCGCGACCGGGGGGCTACTGCCCTCCGAGTCGCCCGCGCGGCTCGAGGACCGGAGGCCCAGGAACCAGCGAAGCGAGGTTCCTGGCGGGGTTGAAGGGGCGGAGCCCCTTCGAGGCGCACCCGACCGCTGGGGGCGCAACGACCCGGTCAGAGTCGGTGCGCCGATACACTAGTTCGACAGCTTCGACAGCTCGTCGTACCCGGGCAGCTGCGACAGGTCGGGCACCAGCACGATCTCGATCCGCCGGTTCCCGGTCTTGCCCTCGGTCGAGTCGTTGGGGAGCACCGGGCGGTACTCGGAGTAGCTGGCGGCCGACAGGCGCGCTGCCGGGACCCCGCCCTTCTCGAGGGTCTGGACCACGGTGATCGCCCGCGCAGCGCCGAGCTCCCAGTTCGACGGGAACCGCTCGGTCTTGATGGGCACGTTGTCGGTGTGCCCCTCGATCTGGAAGCTGCGGTCGGACAGGGACGCGAGCACCTTCGCCACGTCGGTCAGCGCCGCCTCCCCTTCGGGAGAGAGCCCGGCCGACCCGGACGCGAACAGGATGTCCGACGCGAGCTCCACCACCATCCGGCCGTTGACGATCTTCACCTTGAGCTTGCCGGCGTCGATCAGCGTCTTGAACTTCGCCAGCAGGTCGCGGTACTCGGCCACCCGCGCCTCGGCCGCCACCCGGCGCGCCTCGAGGTCCCGCAGCGCGGCCTGCATCTCGGTGACCGAGGCGTCGAGCTTCGACTTGTCGGACAGCGCCTCGGTGTACTTGCGCTCGAGATCGGCGATCCGCTGCTCGAGCTCGGCCACCTTGGCCTGCTCGGCCTTGACCGCGCCCTCGAGCGAGGTCGCGCGCCCGGTCTCGGCCTGGAGCTTCCCGGTCAGCTCGGTCTTCACCACGTCGAGCTCGGCCTGGAGCGCGGTGTACTTGTTCTTCGCCACACAGCCGCTCGTGAGCACGGCGGCCATCCACAGGGCGTGCACTCGCATCGGAACCTCCGCGGTGCGCTTATCGCGCCGCGGCCCGAGCACGCTCCACCACCCGCACTGCCGCGTCGCGCTGCGCCCGCACCGATCGCGCGAGCCGGATCTGGCCGCGGGCCCGCGCGAGGTTGTGCTCCCCTCGCCCGCCGTACTTGGGGTCGAACCCGAAGTACTGCTCGAGCAGCGCGTCCCACGCGAACCGCGACGCGAGCTCGCTCGCGATCCGATCGATCGACGGGACCACCGACGCCCACTCGTCGTCGGTGACCGCGGCCCCCGCGCCGTTCGCGTACCCCTCCATCGCGGCCTCGAACAGGGACAGGTCGAACCGGACGTCGGGGCTGTCCTCGGTCTCGGGGTTGCACCACGACCGCATCGCGTCGCCGAGCTCCACCCCCAAGGTGGACAGCTGGAACGTGTCGAGGTCGATCACCGCGACCGCCTCCGGACCGCGGAACCGCACGTTCGAGATCTTCAGGTCGCCGTGGACGATCCGAGCGGGCAGCTCGGGCGAGGCGCCGGGAGACCACCCGGCGAAGATCTCGGTCGCGAGCTCGGCCACCTCCGCGTACAGCCGGTGCCCGCGGTGGGTCTCGAGCGCCTCCCGCAGCCGCCCGAAGTGGACCGCGGTGTCGTGCACCCCCGGCCGCACCATCCGGAACGACCACGACAGGTCGGCGAGCGCGGCGTGCACCTTCGCCACCAGCGCGCCCGCGGACCGCGCGTCTGCCGGATCGGACAGCTTCGCGACGGTGCGGTCCCCCACCAGGGTCAGGCACCGGTAGGTCGCCCCGTCCTCGTCGTCGTGCCACAACGCGCCCGTACGGGTGCGGACGAGCCGCGGCGTCTCGAGCCCGCGCGCCGCGAGGTGGGCGGTGACCGCCTCGATGTCCTCGTGCACCACCGGCCGGAAGATCTTGGTGTTCAGCCGCTGCAACACCGCGACCGACCCCGTGGCTCCGCGGACCCACCAGGTGTGATTGATCAAGCCTCCGTCGGCGTCCTCGGCCCGTACGGGCTCCGTCCAGTCCCACGCCGTGAGCACGTGGGTGGCTCGGTCGTCGTGCAAGTTCCCTCCGTGGCGTTACGCAGCGTTTGCGCCTGACCGGTACTACACTAAGCCGGTCCCGGAGCGAAGATGCCCAAGCTGGTCGAAAGTCTCGAGCTCGCCTCCGGCGGTGGACTGACCCCCGGTCGCCCCGCCGACGACGCGCTGTTGACCTTGCTCGCCTCGATGGCGGTCACCGACGGATCGGTGCACGACCGCGAGCTCGACTTCCTCCGCCTGGTCCGGCGCGACCTGCCGGACCGCGGTGCGGTCGAGCGGTGGGCCCTGACCCACGCGAAGCCGCTCGACCTCGCCGAGCTCGCCCGCCAGGTGAACAACCCGGACGACCGGTGGAAGACGCTGCGGTTCGCCGCCCGGATGGCGTGGAAGGACGGCGAGGTCGCGGTGAGCGAGCAGGTGTTCCTGCGGGACCTCGGCGCCGCGCTCGGCCTGCCCCCCGGGGCGACCGATCGGGTGCTGCGCGAGATGATGCCGGACGACGGCCAGACCTTCACCTCCGAGCGGATCCTGCGCGCGCTGCTCGACGTGCGGTGGGACTCGGTGCAGCTCGCCTCCGGGGCGCTCGTGTCGGAGGACCTGCTGGTCGTGTCCCCGCCGCGGATGGAGGTCGTGGCGCGGGTCGGGCTCGAGAAGGTCGAGGTGATGGCGCTCGCCACCGACGGCCTGGTCGCGCGGTTCCAGGAGGGAGCGGCGTTCTTGGCGTGGAGTGTGCTCGTCACGTACACCCGGGAGCGCGGCCTCGGGGAGGCGCTCCGCCTGCACACCGAGGAGGGTCGGTACTTCACCCTGGTCGACGCGCGCCTCGCCGGGCTCGCGTTCGTACTCGACCGGCTGCTCGACCGCGAGGGCGCCGACCGCGGCGACGTGACCCCGCCCAAGATCGACACGCTGCGCGGCGAGGGCTGATGTCCCCCCGGCCGCTCGGCGCCACCGGGGCGCGGGTTTCGGCGCTGGCCCTGGGCACGATGACGTTCGGGGGAGACGCCGACCTCGAGACCTCGAAGGCGATGTTCCACCGCAGCCTCGACGCGGGGATCGACCACTTCGACACCGCCGACGTGTACAACGACGGGCGGTCGGAGGAGATCCTGGGTGAGCTGACCCAGGGGATGCGCGATCGGCTGGTGATCGCTACCAAGGCGTACTTCCCGACGGGGCACGGCGCGAACGACCGCGGGTCGTCGAAGAAGCACCTGCTCGCCGCGCTCGACGCGAGTCTGCGCCGGCTGCGGACCGACCGGGTCGACCTGTTCTACCTGCACCGGTTCGACGACGACGCCGACCTGGAGTCGGTGTTGCGCGGGCTCGAGGACGTGGTGCGCCAGGGCAAGGCGCTGTACCCGGCGGTGTCGAACTTCGCCGCGTGGCAGATCGCGAAGGGGCTCGGCCTGGCGGCGCGGAACGGCTGGCACCCGCTCGTCGCGATCCAACCCATGTACAACGCGGTGAAGCGGCAGGCCGAAGTGGAGCTGCTGCCGCTGGCTCGGTCGGAGCGGCTCGCGGTGTTCCCGTACTCACCGGTCGCGGGTGGCCTGCTGTCCGGCCGACACGGGGAGGCGGGCGCGGCCTCGGGCTCGCGGATCACCGACTGGGAGATGTACCGCACCCGCTACGCCGGCCTGCTCCCGGTGGCGGAGAGGTTCCGCGCGCTCGCGGCGGCGGCGGGGCTCCACCCGGTCACGTTGGCGGTCGCGTGGGTCGCCGCGCACCCGGCGGTCACCGCCCCGATCCTCGGCGCGCGCACGGTCGCCCAGCTCGAGCCGGCGCTCGCGGCCGCCGACCTGCGGCTCGACCCGGAGCTGCGCGACGCGGTGTCGGCGCTGGTGCCGGCCCCACCTCCGGCCACCGATCGGAGTGAGGAGCGGTGAACCCGCTCAGAGAGTGGTCGTTCCGGCTCAGGGGCGCGCTCCCGTGGTCGATGCCGGCGTTCACCCGGCCGGTCCCGCTCGAGGCGCTGTCGTTCGACCCCGCGGCGCGGGCGCGGCTCGACTCGCTGGCGGGCCGATACGACCTGCAGCGGTGGGCCGGGTGGTGCACCGAACAGGACTGGCGCGAGAGCCTGTACGTGCTCGACGTGCTCGATCGGTGGTTGCCCGCCGACCTGCCGCCCGGGCGAGCGCTCGACGTGGGGAGCAAGAACGGGGGGTACCTGCCGGGCCTCGCCACCGCCGCCCCGCGCGGGTGGGACCTGGTCGAGCTCGACGCGCACCGCCGGTACCTGTGGGGCTCCACCCGCCGGGTGTACGGAGAGCGGATGGCGCGCGGGTTCGACGGGTGCCGGTACATCGCCGGCGACGTCCGTGACCTCGACGGGCCGTGGGCGGTCGTCACCTGGTTCCTGCCGTTCCTCGGCCCCGAGCCGCTCCGGGCGTGGGGGCTGCCGGATCGGTTCCTCGCGCCGGCAGAGCTGCTCCGCCACGTGGTGGACCACCTCGTCCCCAGCGGGGCCCTACTGGTGGTCAACCAAGGGGAAGGCGAGCACGCCGTCCAGCTCGGGCTGTTCGACGCGCTCGGCGCCGCTCGCAGCCTCGAGGTCCGAACGCTGGGGCCGATCGAGTCGCCGCTGTCGCCGTTCGTGCGACAGCGGTTCGGCTCGATCGTCCGCGCCGGCCGCTAGGGCGCGCCGTCGGTCAGGTTCGAGAAGTCCATCAGCGGGAAGTCCTGGTACCAGAACGCGTACGACTGGATGAACGAAACCGGCAGGTCTCCGCCCTCCGGCACCGTGTCTGCCGGGACCACCCCGAGGAAGTTGCCCGCGTCGTCGACCAGGACCTCGTTCGTGGTCGGGTCCATCTGCCACAGGATCGTGCTGCTCCAGTCCACGCCGGTCCAGTTCCCGTCGGCGTCGTTGATCGCGATGTAGCTCGCGACCATGCCCGCGCCGAAGTCGGTCACCGTCTCGGGGCTCCAGCCGTCGATCAGGTACTGGGTCATCGGGGCGAAGCCCCAGCCGAAGTGGGCGCCCTCGAACGGGTTCACCAGCAGCTCGGCGTCCTCGCCCCAGATCTCGGGGTCGACCAGCTCGTCGCAGTCGTGCTGCGCCGGGTCGCTCACGACCGCGAGCGCGGTCTCGTACGACGCGTAGGTGATGGCGCCGTCGATCGTCGGGATCTGATCCGGCTTGAACTTCGGCGTGACGCCGCCGTAGGCCGGGTCGGATCCGAACACCGCGAGCGCGGTGCAGAAGTGGCCTTCCTGGCCCGCCGCGTCGGCCGCGCTGAAGTAGTCCACGTCGGCGAACGTGAGGACCACGATCGGCAGGTACTCGACCCCGTCGACCAGGTAGTTGCCGATCGACCCGTCACCGCGGAGGCCGCCGATCAGCTCGAACCCGACCGCCACCGGATCGAGCGTCTGCCCGTCGGTGCCGCCGCCGCCCGAGTCCCCGCCACCCTGAGTGTCGGTGGTGTTGGTGTCGGTCGTGTCGTCGTCGTCGTCACCGGGGTTGGTGGTGTCGTCGTCGTCGTCGCCCACCGCGACGTCCTTCGCGCCCGTACACCCCACCAGCGCAGCGGCCAGCAGCCACGGCGTCACCACTCCGTTCCATCGCGTCATCGCCCCTCCGAACACGGCGGGACGGTGCCCGCCGACGTGTGAACCGGTGCTGTCGCCACCGGACGAACCTTGGTTGTACGTCGCCCGCCCGCTACCCGCCACCCCCCGGCGCGAACGACATCGGGTACCGCAGCGTCATCACCTCGGCCGTGGCGAACACCACGTCCGCGACCACGGTGGTGGCACAGTCGTCGAACGACGACCCGACGGGGGTGGTCACCCGGGTGATCCCGGAGCGACGCTGCTGCCCCTCGAGCGGGGCGAGCGACAGCTCCAGCACCAGCTGCCGCGGGGTGGCCGGGGCGTGGGCCGCGGCGGCCCCCCAGCACGCGTCGAGGTCGGACCGGTGGGCTTCGATCGCCGCCGCGACCCGATCCGAGTCCACCGCATACACCCCCGGGGCCTCCCCTTCCCGCACGGGGGCGCGCACGCCGAGCTCGACCGCTCGCCGGGCCGAGCGGACCTCCTCGGCGGTGCGGCCGGACACCGTGTGTTTGGCCTTCTTCCGGTCGACGAACAGGGCCTTCGGATCGGCGGCGGGGTCCCCGGCAGCCTCGGCCGCGCGCGCTGCGGCCTCGCTCGTGGCCATGTCGCTGCCGAGCCCGACCCACAGACCGGCGGTGATCACCACCCCGGCCCCGGCCGCCGCCACCACCCACCATCGCGCGTCACCTTCGGCCATCGCCCACTCCCC
>JBEBJC010000130.1:0-13293 GCA_040080105.1 Myxococcota bacterium | reverse complement strand
GAGAGGGGGCCGGACAGGGCCAGGCCTCTACCCCGTGCGCCCAAACCTCTCCCCTGAGGGGAGAGGGGGCCGGACAGGGCCAGGCAGGACAAAGCCAGGGTGATACCAGCCTTTCCCCCTCTCCCCCGCATCGGGGGAGAGGGCCGGGGTGAGGGGGCAGGGCCGAGCCGGGAGTCCGTCGCCGAGTTTCTGCGTCCAGCCGGATTCATTCGAATGAAGTACATTCGTCGACGTCGGTCCCCCGCTGTCGAGGAGTGTCACGATGGGTCGGTCGAGTTCGTTCGTCGGGTTGGTGTTCGTCGCGTTGCTGCCCGCCTCGTGTGACTTGGTCAACGATGTGGTCAACGACGATCTGCTGGTGTGCGCCGACGTGTGCACCCAGGTGGACTCGTGTGAGGGAGTGACCCCGCCGAGCCCGTCGTTCGGCGCGATGGGTGCCGTGTCGTCCGGGGAGGGAGGCGTCGACTGCGCGGTGAACTGCGCGGCCGAGGACCGCGCGATGCGGGGCTACGCCGACTGCCAGATGGACTGCATCGTGCAGTCGAAGTGCGGCGAGCTCCAGGAGTGCTGGAACCCGAGGTCCGAGCTGTACGCGAGCTACTGCCTGAACGGCCGCGACGTGCCCGAGGTCGGCCCCGGCCCGTCCGACCCGCCCCCCGGCAACGGCTCGCAGTCGGGCAGCACCGAGGTGGACGAGATCCTCGACGACCCCGCGGTGGCGATCGCGGTCGACGAGTCCGACGACGGCGACGGGTTCGTGGTGAACTACGGCGACGAGCCCCCGCAGCTCGTGGGCAAGTTCAAGGTCCACGGCACGATCGACGAGGCGAAGAACGCGCGGCCGGTGGGCTCGCCGATCGACACCGAGATCTGCTTCTGGGACTACACCGACGGCCCGGGCGGCGTGTCGGTGTCGTACTGCGAGGAGGGCGTCCCGGGCAAGGACCACGCGCCGCTCACCGGCACGAACGACGCGTTCACCGCGTACTTCGTGTACGACGGCCAGGCGACCGTGATGTTCTCGGGCTCGATGAACGACGACGGCACGTTGTCGGACGTGGAGGCGCTCGTCGTGTACACCTACGCGACCGACGTGTGGGAGCGCTCGCACACCGATTGGCAGCCGATGGGCACCTGCGACAGCTGCAACTGACCTAGGGTGCGCGCGCGGGGGTGGGCGAGCGACCGGCCGCCCGTCAGCCGCCGGGGCGGGACCGGAACGCCACCGCCACCGTGGTCCCCACCCCGACCTCCGAGTCGAGCGTGATCGTGCCGTGCAGCGCCTCCACCAGGTGCTTCACCAGCGCGAGGCCGATCCCCGCCCGGCCCCCGGCCCGGCCCTGCACGAACGGCTCGAACACCCGCGGCAGCAGCTCGGGCGTGATCCCCGAGCCCGTGTCGGCGACCTCACACCGCAACACGTCGGACCGGACCGCGACCCGCAGGGTGACCTGCCCGCCCCGGGTGTGCCGCGCCGCGTTCGACAGCAGGTTCTGCAGGATCTGCTCGAGGCGGAGCGGATCGGTGCGGAACCGCGGAAGCTCGGGATCGACGTCGAGCACGAGCGCGCTGCCGTGCTCGAGGATCGCCGGGCGGATCCGCTCCACCACCGCGTGCACCAGCAGCCCGAGGTCGACCTCCACCGGGCACACCGGCAGCTGCCCTGCCTCGACCCGCGCGAGGTCGAGCAGGTCGTCGACCAGGTTCAGCAGGTGCCGGGCCGAGCCGAGCACCGCCCCGAGGTCGCGCTCGACTCCGGCGGCGCTGCCCGCGTCCGCGAGCTGCTCCAGCGCGAGCTCGGTGTACCCGAGGATCGCGTTGAGCGGGGTGCGCAGTTCGTGCGACATCCGGGCGAGGAACTCGCTCTTCGACGCGCTCGCCGACAGCGCCCGCGCCTCGGCCGCGCGCCGCTCCCCGACCTCGATCTCGAGCGCCTCGACCGCGTTCGCCAGGTCCCGCGTGCGCTCGGCGACCCGCTGCTCGACCGTGCGGTACGCCCGCTGCAGCGCGTCGTGGGACGCCGACAGCTCGAGCTCCCGCACCCGCGCCACGTCGGCCTGTGCGCGGGCGGCGGCCGCGCGGAGCGCCCGCCCCGAGCCCCCTTCGGTGTCGGTGAGGTCGTCGCAGGCGGCCTCGAGCGCGGCGATCGCCCGCTTCGGCTCCCCGAGGTCCGCCGCGACCCGGGCCTGCTCCCGCAGCAGCGGCGCCCGGTGGCGACCGGCCGGCGCGTGCTCGATCGCCTCGGCGAGCCACCGGTCGGCCTCCGCTGGCCGGCCCTCCCACCGGCGGGCCCGCGCCATCAACGTCAGGCACTCGAGCATCTCGACCGTGCGCTCGGCTCGGAACGCCGGCAGCGCCGCCGACGCCCGGTCGAACACCAGCGCCCAGTCCTCTGCCTGCTCGGCCACCAACGCCTCGAGCAGCGGCCCGAGCGCGTTCACCCGCGGCTCGACCGGGGTGACCGCGATCGCGGCCGCGAGCGTGGGTACGTTCGCCACCTGCCCCGTGCGCAGGAAGCACCGCGCGAGGCCGTACCACGCGTGCACCTGCTCCTTCGGGTGCTCGGGCCGCGCCTGCTGGAACGCGGCGGTCGCGCCCTGGACGTCGCCGAGGTCGAGCAGGGCGAACGCGATGTTCGACCGCGCCTGCTCCACCTCGGCCGGGTGTGCGCCGCCGGTGCGCTCCACCACCAGCAGCGGCTCGAGCGCCTCGGCCACCCGGCCCTGCTCGAGGAAGCAGTACGCGCGCAAGTTCAACAGCCGCAGCCGGGTGCCCTCGTCCGAGGTGCCGGCCGCGATCCCGCGGTCGGCGAGCGCCCCCGCCACCTCGTAGCCCTCGGACGGGATCAGCAGCCGCGCGACGTTGTACGCCGCGCGCGCCACCAGGTTCGCTTCGTCGGGTCCGTGGGCCAGATCGAGCCACGCCCTGAGCGGTGGGAGCGCGGAGTGGTCGGCGTTCTTCGCCGCTGCGTCCACCAGCGCCTCGATGTCCATCCGCCCCCCGGCCACAGTGTACCCAACTTCCGCGGTGGGATCCGACCCCGCGGTCCGCCGCCGTCTTCCGTCGTGTCACACCAGCCGGAACACCAACCGGGTGTCGCCGACCAAGATCTGCTCGCCGCCACCGAGCGCGAGCTGGCGCACCTTCACCCCGTCCACCACGGTCCCTTGGGTCGAGCCCTCGTCGCGCAGCACGTACCGCCCCTTCTCCAGCCGGATCGAGCAGTGCTTGCGCGACACCCCGCCGTCGTTGCGGATGTGGACCTGGTTGTCGCGGGCCCGCCCGACGGTGATCGCGCCGTCGACCAGCCCCCACCGCTGCTCTTGGATCGTGCCCGCCTCGTACACCAGCTCGGCGGTGCGGGTGGTGGGCACGGTGGGCGGCTCGGGCGCCGGAAGCCGACCGAGGTCGACCTGGCGCTGCGCCCGCTCGAACCACGCGGCGTCCGGGTCCCCGGGGATCTCGCCCAGGTCGACCCCGACCGCGGCGGCCGACGACAGCAGCTGGCGCATCCGGGCGCCGCGGACCAGATCGGTGCCGGCCGCCTTCGACACCGGCGTCAGCACCTGTGAGGTCAGCCTCAGCTCGGCCCGCTCGATCCAGTCGTCGGTCGGGTACGCGGGCACCGACAAGGTGCGCCCGAGCCGCTGGGCCTGGTCCTGCAGCCGGGCGATGCGCTGCTTGCGCTCGGCGTCGCCGGTGGCCTGCTCCTGCTGGCGGTCCAAACGAATCTTCGCGATGGCACGAACCAATTTCTTCTCCGTCTCTGCGATCCACTCTGCCGTCGGCGCCGCGGGGATCCGGCCCAGGTCGAGGCCGGCCTCCGCCGCCCGCTCGCGCAACGTCTTGATCCGAACCGCCTGGACCTCGTCGGCCCGAGGGGCGGCCGGCAGGGTCTCGGTGTCGGGCTCGAGCGGCGATGGTGGCTGCCGCTTCTCGACCACCGTGCCGTCGAGCTCCTGCGGCACCGCCACGCCCTTCTCCTCCGCCAGGCGCCGCAGCTGCTTCTCGAGCCGGTCGAGCCACCGCTCGCTCGGGCCCTCGGGTGCCTGACGGATGCTCACCCCGAGCGCCCGCGCCAGCTTGGTGAGCGCGGCGAGCCGGGCACCGCGCTGGACCGAGTCCCCGGGCGGCGTCGCCCGCTTGCGCGCGACCGCGGTGAGCTGTCCCTCGAGCTGGTCCAGGTACCGGTCGGTGGGCGCCGCGGGCGGCGGCTTCACCGTCACCCCGAGCTCGGCCGCGCGCTCGAGCAGGGCCGCCAGCCGCGCCAGCTTCGGGTCCGGGGGAGGGGGCGGCGGCGGCGACATCGCGAGCAACAGCTCGTCCACCTCCCGGTGTACTTGGGCGATCCACGCCATCACCGCCTCGTCGACCTGCTGCGGCACGAACGCGACCCGCTCGGACAGCACCGCCGCCACCTCCCCGGTGTGGCCTGCGACGTCCGGGGGGAGCTCGGTGAGCAGCGCGAGCGCGAGGCCCCCGCCGTCCACGAACCCGCATACATACGCCACGATCCGCTCGACGTCGCGCCGGATCGTGGTGTCCCACGCGAGGTACGCCGCGAGCAGCCGCTCCCGGTGTTCGCCGTCGCTCGCCTCTGCCAGCGTCGCCACCGCCGACAGCTCGGTCGCGAGCGCGAGCGCGAGGCGCGCCCCGACCTCCGACACCACCGGGGCCAGCGCCGCCCGGTACGCCGCCGACTCGGCGAGCAGGACCTCCAGCGACGCGAGCTCGTCGATGTTCGACTTCGACGCGATCGCGTTCGCGAGGTCGTCGGTGGTCCGCCGGACCCCGATCTCGAGGTCGCCGAGCGCGCGGTTCGCCTCCGCGCGCAGCGCGCCGATCCAGCTCGGCACCTGGTGGATCAGCTGGCTCGGATCCGGTGGACCCACGACCATGCAGCGGCTCCCTCCCGGCTCCCGTCGGCCGCGCGCGGTGTCGCTGAAGGTACCCACGGGCCCTGGACGCCGATTCGGCTGCCACCGGAGTGCAAACGCGAGGGTGGCCGCCGGCAGAGCGGATAGGTAGTGCGGCAATGGACCCTCGGCCCCCGACCTCAGTGGTGGACCTCGCGGACCGGCGCGTCGATCTGGTTCGCCAGCTCGTGCTGTTCCCGAGCGGCCGCACCGCTTCGCTCACCACGCGGGAGGCGCAGCTGCTCGCGCACCTGTTCGAGCGGGCCGAGCAGGACGTGACCCGCGAGGAGCTGCTCGAGCAGGTGTGGAACTACCGCGCGAGCTACGCGACCCGCGCGGTCGACGTGACGATGCGGCGGCTCCGGTCGAAGGTCGAGCCGGACCCCCAGAGCCCGGTGCACCTGATCTCGGTCCACGGGGTCGGGTACCGGTTCGTCCCGGTGGCCGCTGCACCGGTCCGTCCCGCCGCCCGTCCGAACACCATCCCGCCGCAGCGCGGAGGCCACGCGCCGTTCATCGGGCGGGAGGCCGAGGCGGCGGCGTTGGCCGAGGTGTGCACCGGACACCGGATCGTGTCGGTGCTCGGGCCCGGCGGGGTGGGCAAGTCGCGCCTGGTGGCGGAGGTCGTGGCGCGCCTCGGGGTGGACGCGACCTGGTGCGAGCTCGAGACCGCGGTGGGGTCACCCGGGGTGGTGGCGGCCGTCGCCGCGGCGCTCGGGGTGGTGCTCACCGCGGGCGAGGAGCAGATGGCCTCGATCGTGGGCCAGGCGCTCGCGGGTCGTGGCCCCACGCTGATCGTGCTCGACGCGTTCGAGCGGCACGTGGAGCACGCGAAGGACACGGTCGGCGCCTGGCTCGAGGCGGCGCCGAGCGCGCGGTTCGTGGTCACGAGCCGCCAGCGCCTGCGGCTGGTCGGCGAGCGGGTGTTCGAGCTCCAGCCGATGACCCCGGCCGACGCCGAGGCGCTGTTCCGCGAGCGGGTGGCCGCCGCCGGGGTGGTGATGGACGACCGCTCGTCGCTCGCCCTCGGCCGGCTGGTGGAGCGGCTCGATCGGCTGCCGCTCGCGATCGAGCTCGCCGCCCCGCGCGCGCGGATGATGTCGCTCGACGCGCTGTATTCGAGGCTCGACGAGCGGTTCAAGCTGCTCGGCAACTCGTCCCGCGACGGCCGTACGCTCGAGGCGGTGCTCGACGCTTCGTGGGAGCTGCTGTCGGCCGGCGAGCGGCAGGCGCTCGCGTTCTGCAGCGTGTTCGTGGGCGGGTTCACCCTCGAGGGCGCGGAGGCCGTCCTCGACGACCTCGGCGGGTGGCCGCTCGACCTGGTGGAGGCGCTGCGCGACAAGTCGCTGGTGCGGGTCACCACCAGCCCCGACGACCCGCGGGAGCCGAGGCTCGGCCTGTACGACAGCGTGCGCGACTACGCCCGGACCAAGCTCGATCAGCGGCCGGATCGGGAGCTGGCGTTCCAGCGGCACGCCGCGTACGTGGTGCCGATCGGAGAGGAGCTGGCCGACACGGTCGACCGGCACGGGGGCCGCCTGCGGATGAGCCGGCTCGCCGCCGAGGCCGACAACCTGCTGGCGGTGGTCCGCCGGCCGACGAGTGAGCCCGCGGAGGTCGTGCGGGCGGTGCTGGCGCTCGAGCCGCTGCTGCTCACCCGTGGCCCGGTGGCGGTGCTGCGGCGCTTGGTCGAGGAGGCGCTGACCCAGCACGGGGAGTCCGGGGCGATCGACCGGGTCGCGCTCGCTCGGCTGCGGATCGCGCGGGCGGCGGTGCACCGGGTGTCGGGGGAGAACGAGGCCGGCGTGGCGGAGGTCGAGCAGGCGATCGAGCTGCTGCGCGGCGGTGGGACGGCGTACGAGGCGCGCGCCCACGCGGTGCTCGCGCTGCTCCACTCGGACGCCGCCCGGTTCACCGACGCGACCGCGGTGGCCGAGCGGGGGCTCGCGGTGGCGCGGGCCCACCGCCACCGCGCCCAGGAGGGCACGCTGGTCGGGATCCTGGCGGCGCTGGCCACGATCGTCGGGGAGGACAGCCACGCCGAGCGGCTGTTCCTCGAGGCGATCCGGATCGACCAAGAGGTCGGCAACGAGCTGCGGGCGGCGATCGATCTGGCGAACTTCGGCCTCGTCCTGTCGGAGGTGGGTCGGCGCGAGGAGGCGGAGGAGCGGCTCGAGGCGTCGCTGAAGCTGCACCAGGCGTGGGGGAACGCCCGCGGCCGCGCCAGCTCGCACAACAACCTCGCCACCCTGCGGGCGCAGCAGGGTCGATACGGAGACGCGCTCGAGCACCTGATCGACGCGGAGCGGCTGTTCCGCGGCGGTGGCTACCACCTGCGGTACGCGGCGCTGGTGGCGCAGAACCGCGCGCTGCTCGAGTGGGCGGTCAGCGGCCCCACGGTGGCGCTGCCGGCGCTGCGAGAGGTGGTGGCCGAGCTCGCCGCGATCGACAACCCGCTGTCGTACGGGATGGGGCGGCTGTACTACGCAGCGGCGCTCGCGGCCACCGGGGACCGGTGTGGGGCCGACCGAGAGATCGCCGCCGCCGCCGACCTGCTCGCGCCGCTGAAGAACGCGCGGGCGGACGGCCTCGCGGTGGTCGCGCGGGGGTTCGTGTCACTCGCGCGGGCCCGAGAGGGCGACGTCGCGGCCCGCGCCGACGCCGAGGAAGCCAGGGCGGAGGGAGGGCGGTCCGAGCTGTTCGGCGTCCGGTTCCTCGCCGACCGACTGGGGGACGCGCTGCGATGATCGTGTGGACCGTGGCCTGCTCCGCCGTGCCCGCCTCTCCGCCTGCCCCGGCGCCGGCCGCGCCCCCGGTCGCGACCGAGCGGCCAGCTGCAGGGATCGCGCGTAAACCCGCCCGCCACGCCGCGAAGTGGGACGACGCCCGGTGCAACGACGGCACGGCGTTCGGGTACGCGATCCGCCCCGGGAGCTCCACCTGGGTGGTGAACCTCGAGGGCGGGTACTTCTGCGACGACGACCGGGTGCCGTGCCGCGAGCGGGCGCGGAGGCTCACCACCACCCTGGCGGCGCCGGACGGCGGGCCGGTGCGGGTCGGCGGCGGACAGGGGGTGCTGTCGCCGGATCCGACGGTGAATCCGACGTTCTCCGACGCGACCTGGGTGGAGGCGCACTACTGCAGCTCCGACCTGTGGCTGGGCGACTCGACCGAGCGCAGGCCGACCACCGGAGACCCGCGCGGCTGGTACTTCTCGGGCCGACGGAACGTGGAGGTGCTGCTGGAGTCCCTGCGGGAGGTCGACGGGCTCGACGAGACCCGGCCCGACGTGAAGATCCTGGTGGTCGGGTCGAGCGCGGGCGCGCTCGGGGTCGTCGGGAACTTCGACCAGCTGGTGGCGGCGTTCCCCCGCGCGGTGGCGGAGCGGCGCCTGGCGGTGGTGCTCGACGGCGGGTGGGTGATCCCGCCGCCGCCGGGGGTGGTCACCCCGAACGCGGCGAAGTGGGGGGCGCCCGAGCGGGGGTGCGCCGCCGCTGGAGATCCGCGCCGGTGTGTGTACGGCCCGAGCTGGTGGCCGTTCGTTTCGGCGGCCGGGGTGCGGGTGCTGGTGCAGATCTCGGGCGCCGACAAGAGCCAGATCCCGAACTTCGGCATCGACTCGCCGGAGGAGCTGGCCGAGTGGCGGGGGCGCCTGCGCGGGAGCCTGGAGTCGTCCCGGGTGCCGTGGGTGTGGTCGAGCGCCACCTCGTACCACCTGGTCGCGACCGAAGAGCGGTTCGGCCAGGGGCCGCCCGGGCGCACGTTCCGCGAGGTGCTGGACCGGTTCTGGGCCGACGCGCCCCCCGAGCAGGTGTTCGTCGACTACTGACCGGCGGCGCGCCGCAGCGCGTACCGGTACGGCGGGATCGGCCGGCTGGGCGGGCGGCCGGCGAGCACGTCGAGCCACCCGGTGACGGTGCCGTCCGGGTCGTGCGGCGGCGGAGACGGGTGACGACCGCGCAGCGCCGCCGCCAGCCGGAGGTCCCCGTCCTCGCGCTGGGTGGCGAGGATCCCGGCCGCGGCCTGGTCCGCCGTCAGCTCGCCCAGGGCGTGGCGCAGGGCCCACAGCGAGCCCGGCGCGACCAGCTGGTCGGGCGGCGCGAACGCGGGGGCGATCGCGGCGAGCGCCTCCTCGACCCGGTCCACCCCGACCAACGCCTCGGCCAGCAGCTCCGCGGCGCCGAACCGCTCCCACGCCGAGACCGCGTCGAGCGCGCTCCGGGCAGCGATCGCGGCGAGGTCGGGCCGTCCACCCGCCGCCGCCACCCACGCCCGCGCCAGCGCGCGGCGCCCGTCGTGTAGCCTGCCCACGCTCGGCCGCCGCTCCAACCGCTCGAGCGCGGCGCCGGCTTCCTCGACCCGACCCGCGCGCACCAGCGCCTCGATCCATTCGCGCTCGGCGTCGACCACCATCGACGTGGCACCCCAGCGGCGGAGCTCGAGGACCAGCGTCCGACCGAACTCGGCCGCGCGGGTGGCGTCCGTCGCCGACAGCCCCCGGAGCAGCATCGCCCCTACGAGCAGGTGGTCCTGGCGGGTCGGCACCCCGCGATCCTGGGCGTCGAGCAGCGCCCGATGTGCCACCTCCAGCTCGGCGACCGCCTCGTGGGGCCGGCACAGGGCGATCAGGGAGAACGCGGCGTACGCGTGCAGCAGCCACCCCACCACCACCGATCCCGCTGCGCGGGCGCGGGCCTCACTCGCGCGGAACGCCTCCCGCGCGTCGGCGCACCGGCCGCTGGTCCCGATCAGCAGCCCGTCGATCAACGTGCGGTGCACCTGCAGCTGGGCGGCGACCTCCGGCGGACTCGCGGCGCACAGCGGCTCGAGCGCGTGGAGCCGCTCGGTGGGCACGCCCTGCACCAGGTCGCGCATCGCGAGAGCGAACCCGAGCGCCACCCGATCGGCGGGAGGCAGCGTCGGGTCGTGGAACGCCTCGTCCATCCGCTCGACCCCGCCCGGGCGCGCCCACATCGCCCACGCGCCGTACTGGGTGAGCGCGGCGCGCGCCCGGAGCTCGGGGGACGGGTCGGCGGCGCGCAGCGCGTCGAACGCCGCGTCGGCGGCGGCGCGGTGGCACACCCCCGCCAGCAGGGACGCCTCGACGTACAGCGTCTCGGACGGGTCGCCGAACCCGCGGCTGCGCGACCGCGCCAGCGCACGCAGGGTCGCGAGGTCGTCCTGTCCGCCGTCGAACAGGGTGCGTCGCAGGGTCCAGGTGCGCGCCAGCGTCGACGCCCGCTCAGCCGTCCGGCGGGCGACCCGGTCGAGGGCGGCCTCCCAAGCGGCCGGGTCGGCCAGGTCGGCGACCGCCGCGCTCACGGTGGACAACGCGCGGAGCGGGCGCCGCGGCAGATCACTCGCGGCGATCAGCCCCAGCCGGTGCAGGTGGGTCAGCGCCGCCCCGGTGTCCCAGTCCTCGTCGAGCGGACCGAGCGCCGCCTCGGCCAGATCGAGGTCGAACGCCCCCTCGAGCGCGGAGACCCCGGTGAGCCAGCCACGCTCGCGCGGATCCAGCCGATCCCAGCTCCACGCCATCACCGCGCGCAGGCTCTGGTGGCGCTCGGGCACGCCCGCGCGGACCGTCCGCAGCGGCGCCCGGTCGTCGAGTTGGGCCGCAACCACCTCGGGTGCGATCGAGCCGAGCCGGACCGCGGCCAGCTCGAGCCCCAACGGCAGGTGGTCCACCCGGTCGGCGATCCGGGCCAGCGCCGGCGCGTCGTCGTGGGACGGGGTCCACCTCCCGCCGCGGTGCAGGGCCGCGCGGGACACCAGCAGCGCCACTGCGTCGGACGGGGCGAGGGGGCCGACTTCGAACAGGGCCTCCCCGGGCAGGTCGAGCGGGCGGCGCGAGGTGAACACGAACCGGACCTCGGGCCCCGCCGCCCGCGCCAGGCCGGCCGCCTCCTCGATCGCGTCGGTCACGTCGTCGATCACCACCCAGCCGGGCTCGAGCCGGTCGGCGATCGCTTCGGGGGTGGGCTCGGTGTTCCACCGCCGGGCCGCCGCGACCCACAGCGACGCGCCCGGGTCCGCCAGCCACGCCACCGCTTCGCCCGCCGCCGCCCGCCGGTGGGCGAACCTCAGCGCGGCGCGCGACTTGCCGGCCCCCCCCGGGCCGATGAACGTGGTCACCTGCGCGGTCAGCGCGTCGAGCGGCTCCTGCGGCCCGAAGAACCCGGGCGGCTCCGGTGGCAACGTCGACGCCGGGCCGTCGGTGAGCGCGGCGACCAGCCGGTACCCCTCGCCCCGCGCCGACAGCACGTACTCGGGCGCGTCCGCGTCGGCCTCCACCGCCTGCCGCAAGCGGCGGATCGTGGTGTACGGGGTCTGCGACGCGCTGTCGGCGTGGTAGCCGAACACCTCGGTCAGCAGCCGCTTCGCCGATACCGGGTGCGGGGCCGACCGCGCCAGCACCTGCAACACCCGCAGCTCGAGCGGGCGCAGCACCCCGCCACCGGGCTCCATCCGCCCGGTGAGCAGGTCGATCGTTCGGTCGCCGAGGTGGACGCAGACGGTGTTCATACTGCTCATCCCTGTTTCCTTACACAGCTGTAAGGTTCAGGCCGCGTGGGTCCCCTGTATCTAGGGAGGACCGGCCGGGCAGTCCTCGGACGGATGGAGGTCGAGATGCTTCTTCGCGCTGTGATCGTGGGTCTGTCGTTCGCGTCGATGGCGGGTTCGGAGTCCGCTCCGGCCCCGGTGAGCCAGGACGAGGCCGTGTACTCGATGGAGGACGAGCGTCCGAAGTGCCCGGTGCTGTGCACCTCGACCGAGGAGACCTACCCGACGTTCGGCCACTGCAACGCGGCGTGCCCGGCCGGCACCTGCGTGATCACCGACTGTGACTGAAGTCGGATAGGGTCGGGGGGTGTCGGTGCACCCCTCTCGAACCCCGTCCAGGCCGCACGTCCCGTGGGCGCTCCTCGTGGTGGTCGTGGCGATCACCGCGATGTGGGGCGCGTTCGCGCTGTACGTCGCGTCCGACCCGGGCCGCCGCCGCCGGGCGATGAACTCGGCGGGGCGAACCTGGCGCAAGGTGGAGTACGCGGCGGACGTCGGGAGCCGCCCGCTGCAGGTCCGCCACCGGCGCCGGACCGCGCGGGCGAGCCAGATCGCGCGCGAGCTGTGGGACGCGGTCGACGACCTGCCGTTCGCGGTGTGCCAGGTCGCGATGCCGCGGGTGGTGCGGCGCCCGTACGCCCACGGCGCGTTCATGGGCGCGGCCCCGGCGTTGCTCGGCCACCCGAAGTGGCGGCGGATCCTCGCGTTCCTGATGCCCGACGTGTTCCGCGACGTGGCCGACGCCGCGGCGAAGGGCGCGCGGACCGGCGCGTTGATCCCGATGTTCGAGAACAACCCGGTGATGGCGGCGTTCGGGGTGTGGCGGTCGGTCGAGGCGCGGCGCGGCGGCACCGCGGTGGCGTGGGGCCCGGACGAGCTCGACAGCATGGAGTGGGACCTGTTCCTGTCGAGCGACCTGGTCGAGGCGTGGGAGCTCGCCGCGCCCGACGCGCGCCCGCCGGTGATCCGGTCGCTGGTCGACACGATGGTGATCGCGCACGCGTCGACCACCGACACGGTGCAGGAGCAGTTCGGGATGTGCCAGTGGGCCGACGTCCGCCGCACCCCGAAGGCGTCCCTCGGCGGGGTCGAGCCGGGCGCGTGGCTCGACCTGTTCGGGCGCGCGCTGTCGTTGGCGGAGGCCCCCGACCTCGGTCCGGCGATCGGCGCGATGGTCGACGAGCCGCGCAAGGAGACCCGCGAGGAGTGCCGTCGGCACACGTTCGCCGACGAGTGGTCACCCGAGCGGGTGGTGGCGGTGTACCGCGGGCTGACCGAGCGGGCGCACCTGTCGGTGGTGATCGAGATCAAGAGCCTGCACCTGCGGCCGGAGCTGCTGTCGGAGCTGGTGCAGGAGCTGAACCGGCGCGAGGTGCACGTCGCGGCGGTGGGCTCGTTCGTGCCGACCGACATCCGCGGCCTGTCGGCCCACCCGCAGGTGGTGCGCGGAGAGACCCTCGCGGGGCCGCGCGAGATCGTGTTCCTGCACTTCGCCGGCGACGTGCAGTACGGGTGTGAGCGCAAGTCGCTGCTGCCGGGCTCGTCGGTGATGTTCAACGGCGCGAGCCTGTTGGTGGCCGAGCGGGCGGGGCTCCGGTACGCGTATCGGGTGGACGAGGAGGTCGTGGACGAGCTCGACGACTACCGACGCCGGTTCGAGCTCGAGATCGGGCTGTACGTGCAGGAGAGCGACTGCGACGCGGAGGCGGCCAGCCTGCTGTCCGAGCTGAGCGGGCGGCGGCCGGAGACGTTCGCGCTCGGGTTCGCGTGGGGCGGGGTGCTCGACGTGGTCGCGTTCGAGGCGGGGCAGGGG
>JBEBJC010001089.1:0-2925 GCA_040080105.1 Myxococcota bacterium | reverse complement strand
CGACAGCGGCCCCTCGAGCGCCGGCCCGACCGGGGCGGGGGCAACACACCACAGGCCCGCCGCGACCGCCGCCAACGGGAACGCGCGCCGGGACGCGGCGGCCAACGCCGCGGCACCGAGCGCGATCCACGCGGACCCGCCGGCGGGCGCCCACGGGCCCAGGGCGAGGCCGACGAGCATCGCTCCGGCGCTGACGGTGACAGGGTCCATCGGAGGCGGCGACCTGCAACCGCCGCGCCTGCGGTGTCCGGCGTCCGCCCGTGCCGCGGCGACGGACGTCGGTCGACGCGGCGGCCTCCCGGAACAACCCTCGGGGTGGAGGGCACATGTGGGTGCTGGCTTCCTGCTCGTTCCCGGAGCCCGTCGAGCGGGTGAAGCTCGCGCAGGCGGAGGTCGCGCGGATCCCGAACTGGCGCATCGAGTCGGCCGCGGTGGGCGACTGCGAGGACCCGGACCCCGAGTGCGCCCGGTCGGTGTGTACGGTGCGGAGCCTCGAGCGCGGTCCGACCACCGCCGAGCTGTCGTTCCGGCTGACCCACGGGGCGGACGCGCAGACGCTGCGCGAGGCGTACACCCTCGAGCCGGGCGAGACGCGCGAGCTGGTGCACGAGTTCGCGGTGGTCGACGTGTCCCTCGGCCAGACCCACGGGCGGTGCGACCTGGTGGCCTCGGGGGTGCGGCTGGTGTGCGGGGTGAGCAACGAGGGAGAGCAGGAGCACCTGGTCACCGTGATCGGGCAGCTGCTCGATCGGGCCGGCCGGGAGTCGGACCGGCGCACCGCGCGGGTCACGCTGCAGCCGGGCGAGCGCAGGGACGTGGCGTTCGAGTTCGACGATCGGGTCGACGCCGGCGGCCAGTGCGCGCTCGAGTGATCAGGGCTTCGGCGGCACGATCGAGCGCAGGCCCAACGTCCGCTCGACCGCCCACTCGACCAGCCCGAACGGCGCCATCGCCGCGAACCGGGTGCGCAGGCGGGCGGTCGGGCCCATCGGGTGACGGAACGCGGGCGCCGGCCCCTCGAGCAGGTCACACACCCGCTCCGCCACGTCGTTCGGGTCCCCGGCGGCCGGTTCCACCCGCTCCCGGGTGAACCGCTCGATCCGCTCGACCAGCGGGGCGTACGGGGAGGTCGCGTCCGCCGCGTTCCGGCAGGCGCGGCGGTTGCGGTCGAACAGGTCGGTCGCGTACGGGCCCGGCTCGACGATCGCGACCGACACCCCGAACGGGGCGAGCTCGTGCCGCCACGCCTCGCTCATGCCCTCGAGCGCGAACTTCGTGGCCGCGTACGCCCCGAGCCCCGGCATCCCGACGCGACCCGACACCGAGCCCACCATCACCACCCGCCCCGACCGCTGCTCACGCATCGCCGGCAGCACCGCCCGGGTCAACGCCCACACCGCGAACACGTTCAGCTCGAACAGCGCCCGCAGTTCGTCGTCGTCGACCTGTTCGAGGAACCCGGTCAGCGCCTGGCCGGCGTTGTTCACCAGGCCGTCGAGCCGGCCCTGTTCGGCCAAGATCCGCGCCACCGCCGCCTCACGCTGGGCGGCGTCGGTCACGTCGAGCTGGACCGGGTGCAGCGCCAGCCCCGCGGTGTCGGCGAGCAGCGGCCCGGCGGTGGAGAGGTCGCGCAGCCCCGCGTACACGGTGTGACCGCGCCGCGCGGCCTCGATCGCGATGCGCTGCCCGAAGCCCGACCGACACCCGGTGACCAGCACCACGCCCACGGGACCTCCCGCTCACTTCACGAACGACACCTCGGACACACACGCGTCGTCGAACTCGGTGCCCTTGCGCACCGCGTCGATCTTCATCTTCACCGACGAGGTGGTCACCGGGGTGATCGTCACCTTCTGCGGCAGCGGCATCAGCGCCTTCAGGTCGACCGACTGGGTCGAGCCGTCGGAGAACGCCAGGGTGACCCGCGACGGCGCGTTGCCCTTCTTCAGGATGTCCGAGGTCGAGCACATCCCGTTGCACAGCGACAGCGCGCTGATCCGGGTCGGCGCGTCGAACGTGAACTCGAGCCACTCGCCCACGCCGTCGCCGGCCTTGTTGCCCTCGCACCAGAACGAGTCGCGCACGGTGTCGGCGGCCTGCACCGCGTAGTAGTTGCCCTCGGCGTCGGCCGGGAACTCACTCGACGCGGTCACGCCCTTCACCGTGGCGTTCACGTCGGGCTGGTCGTCGTACACCACGATCTCCGAGATCGCGGTGTCGGGGAACGCCGAGCCGTTGAAGATCGAGTTGATCTTGAACCGCAGGGTGGCGGTGGCCTTCGGGCTCGGGGGCACGAACACCTGGGCCTTGTACTCGTCGGTCAGCGTCCACATCGCGGTCGACCCGTCGGACCACTTGATCTCGAGCTCCTTCGGGCGGTTCGCCTTCGCCCACCCGCCCGACCAGTCGCCCGGGAACACCACCACCCGGGTGACGTTGCGCGTGCCCCCGAGGTCGAGCTCGATCCACGAGCCGACGCCGCTCCCGGCGTCGCCCTCGAACCACGGCGTGCCGCCCTTGCCGTCCTTGACGGCGTCGGCGGGGTAGCTCACGTCGCCGCTCGCGTACGAGGACTTCGCGGACACGCTCGCGATCTTCACGGGGGCGGCCCACGCGGACGCGGCAACCAACGACAGCACTGCGATCGACATCCATCCTCCCGAGCGCGGACCCAATACCGTGCGACCGCTCGCTCCGCACGTCCCCAACCCGCGACCGGACGGGACCCGTCCCCCCGACGGGATACGGACCGTTCGTGGCGTTGCCCCCTCGACTGCGGGTGATGTGCGTCAACAGCTGGGGGTTGCCCTGGCCGTTCGCGCAGGATCGCGCCCGGCGGTACCGGCGGATGGCGGCTCACTTCGGTCGAGAGCAGTACGATCTGGTCGGGGTGCAGGAGGCGTGGTGGGTCGGCGGCGGCCCGCC
>JBEBJC010000129.1:0-13331 GCA_040080105.1 Myxococcota bacterium | reverse complement strand
GAGGAGGGGCGGCGGGGTTCGGCGCCCGTGCGAACGACACCTGCAGGTCGTCCGAACCGTGCTCGAGCCAGGTGCCGGACAGCGGGGACGGCGTACGGCCGAGGATCGGGTCGACCTGCAGCACGAACCGGCGGGCGAACGGCTCGAGACGCTCGCCCGCGAGGCGTCGGGCGATCACGTCGCACGACAACCCGAAGTCGGCGGCGGAAGGTCGCTGATCGATCTTGCTCGACAGCGCGCGCCGAAGGAGGTCCAGCGCGTCGTCCACCACCTCGGGCGGGCCCCGCAACCGCGCGCGGGCCGCGGACAGGGCGCCGTTCACCACTGCGGTGTGTGGGTCCGGCAACACCGGGGTGCGCCCGAACGGCCGGCCCAGCACCAGCTCGAGCACGATCGCGGCGGCCGAGTACACGTCGCTGGCGGACAGGTCCGCCGTGCCCACCAGGCGCTCCGGCGCCTGGTACAGCTCGTTGCCGCCGGGCTCGGTGCGCCCCTCCGGATCGGCGGGCCCGGGGTGCACGCAGAACTCGGTCACCTTCACCCCGCCGTCGGCGGTGATCCGGATCGCGCTCGGCTGTAGGTTCCGGTGCAGCAAACCGAGGGGGATCCCGGTGTCGTCGATCGACGACCAGGCGGCGTCGAGCGCGCTCGCCACCGCCGCGCCCACCTCGAACGCCGCCGGGGCGGGGAACGCCGTGCCGTGGGCGTCGAGGGCGGCGCACACCCGGTCCAGGTCGGCCCCGACGATCGCCTCACCGACGATCGCCCACCGGCCGTCCACCCGCACGACATCCTCGGCTGCCGCGATGTTCCGATGGGCCAGGCGACCGAGCACCGAGGCCTGGCGATAGATCCGGTCCCTCCCCGCGCGCACCCTCGCGGCGTCGCGCGTGCCGTCGGCCGTGACCCGCAGCGCGACCCGTCGCACCAGCCCGCTCTCGGTCTCCAGGTCGGCGATCACCTCGTCGCACGCCTCTCGGCGGTCGGAGAGCTCCACCAGGTGGAACCGTCGCCGGCCCGGCTCCGGGCCGAGATCACGAGCTGCCGTTTCCACCGCAGCTCCCTCCCGAATCGACCAGCTCGACCTCGACCTGCACCGGATCCGCGATCGGCTGATGCGTGTTGTCGAACAGCTGGGCGAACAGCGTGAGCGTCCCAGCGGTCATGCCGGTGCCGTCGTAGTTCCGGTAGTCGGCCGACAGCGGTCCGCCTGCGCAGTACGCGTCGGAGGACAGGCAGTACCCTCCGTCGAGATCGGTCCCGCCGTGCCAGTTGCCCTCGCCGTCGACCACGGCGGGCCGGGGCGGCACCAACTCGAGGCCCGACACGTACACCACGATCGGCTCGGTCAAGGTGCAGTCGGCGTCGAGCGTGAACGTGTCACCGGCCTCCGGGTGGAGGATCTCCAGCGACGGCGGCGCGTCCGGATCGACCACCGACACTTCGGGCGGCGGCGCACACCCGACACCCATC
Source organism: Myxococcota bacterium (assembly GCA_040080105.1). Taxonomy (GTDB): domain Bacteria; phylum Myxococcota_A; class UBA796; order UBA796; genus JACKER01. The sequence goes on along the minus strand of JBEBJC010000129.1, from coordinate 11,858 downwards.
GCCGCCAGGGCGGCGAACCGTTTCCTCCACATCGGACCCACCTCGGGCGACAAGGATAGCAGGCCGCGGGCCGGACGGGTATGTGGACGGCGGGAGTGTCCGTGGTTCGCAGCTTGGCGCGTTGGGTGCTGGTCGGACGCCGCGACGGCCTCCGTTCACGAATTCGGTCCGAGCTCGGCGTTTTTACTTGGTTGGATCGGCCTCGGCGCGGGGAATCGGAGCCGGCCGGTGCGGGACCGGTGGCCCCGGTGGCGGCCCCCGAACCGGTGCGGGTGCGCCTGTTGTCGCTCGCCGAGCTGCCGGACGGGCAGGTGGTCGAGGTCGTCGCCGACGATCGGACGCTGGCGGTGGCCCGGGTGGGGTCCGAGGTGTTCGCCGTACACGGCACCTGCCCGCACGCGGGCGGCCCCCTGGGAGATGGCCAACTCGACGGGTGCACGCTGACCTGTCCATGGCATGGCTGGTCGTACGACCTCCGCACCGGCATCAGCGCCGTCGATCCATCGGTGCGGGTGGAGACGTTCGGCGTGCGGGTGATCGACGGGGTGGCGTACTTGGAGTCCTCGGAGCGACCGCCCGGCTGACGGCTCCTCGGGCTCCGCCGGGCTGCAGTACTGCGGTCGTCCGCTCGAAACGCCGTCTCGCGGTAGGGCGTTCGTCGTTCGTTCGATCCGCACGAACCGCGGGTCCGCGGGATCCGCGAGGGCTCACTTCCGGTATACTGGGCGGGTGCGGGACAGCTCCGACAACGATCCGGAAGTCACGTCGAGCCCTGCGCCGGTGGACGCGGTAGCGGGGGAGCTCGACTCGCCGGAGGGCAGCGAGCGGACGGGCGAGGCGGTCCGGGTCAGCGAGGCGGCCCAGCACGGAGCGGCGGGCGCCGTGCTCACCGTCGACCGCGACGGGCGGGTGGTCCGCGTCGCGGCTTGGCCGTGGTCGAGCCCACCGCTCCCGGGGGCGCCGTTCGGGGCGGCGTTCGACGCCGAGTCCGGCGCACAGCTCGACCGGCTGATCGCGAGGCGGTGGATCGGGGCGGGGGAGGTGCGGTTCGCGCTCCGCTCCGGGCGGGCGGTCGCGCTGTCGGTGGCGGAGCTCGCCGACGGGTTCCAGCTCGCCGTGCACGACGTGACGGCCGCCTCGGTGGTGGACCAGGCGACCGAGCAGCGGCGGCGGATGCGCGTGGTGTCGCAGCTGGCGGGGACACTCGCGCGCGAGCTCACCGACCCGATGTCGATCGTGCAGGGCCGGCTCGAGCTGCTGCTCGACGTCGGGTTGGTCGATCCCGCATCGATCCAGCGGCACCTGACGATCGCGCTCGAGCACTCGAGGCGCGTCACCGCGACTTTGCGGAACCTCCGGCTGGTCGGTCATCTCGGCGCCGCGCCCGACGAGCCGGTGCCGTTCGCCGCCGTCCTGCGTGAGACGCTCGACCTGCTCGGGCCGCGGGCGGACCGGGTGCTCGCGCACGTCGAGCCGACCGACCTCGCCGTCGGGTGCGAAGCGGCGCTGCCCGCGCGGGTGTGTGCCTCGCTCGCCCGCCAAGCCATGGAGGGGGTGGGGCGCGGCTCGATCCACCTGTGGGCGCGGCGGGTCCGGTCGTTGGTCCAGGTCCGGATCGGCCCCAGCGGACGGGTCTCGAGCGACCCGCCGACCGAGGCCGACGAGTTGGCGCTCGACCGTACGCTCCTCGCGAGCGTGGGCGGGGCGTTGGTCGCGCGCCGGGTCGGGTCGGCGCCGTCGTTCGAGTTCACCCTGCCGGCGGCGCCCTCCCAACGCTCGCGGCGACGGCCGGTGCGGGGCAGGATCCTGATCGTCGGGCCGACGCTCGGCGAGGCGGTCCCGCTGATGTTGCAGCGCGACGGCTACGCGTTCGAGGCGGTGGGGACCGCCGACGCCGCGCTCGCATCACTGGAGCTCCACCCCTGTGAGGTGGTGATCTCGGAGCTGCTGCTCGACGGCGGCGCGAGCGGGCTGTCCCTCGCGCAGGTGGTGACGGCGCGGTTCCCCGACACCCGGATGCTGGTGGTGGCCGAGGGGGGGGATCTGCCGATCCTGCCCCTGCCGGTGGTCGCGCTGAGCTGGCCCACCAGCCGAGCGAGCCTGTTGGCCGCGCTCGGGAATCGGGTCCGGCATTGACCACCCGAGCGTACAGCGTTAGCGGTCGAGGGTTCGCCGTCCATCCACGGGCGGTCCGTCGTATCTGAGGCAGCACATGGCCCGCGTCTGCGTGTTCTCCGGCAAGCGTCCGAACGTCGCCCACAAGGTGTCGCACTCCAACATCAAGACGAAGCGTCGGCAGATGCCGAACCTTCAGTCGAAGCGCCTGTGGTGGGAGAAGGAGCAGCGGTTCGTCCGGATCCGGCTGTCCACCGAGGCCCTCCGCACGATCGGGAAGAAGGGCCTCCAGACCTACGCCGACGAGGCCGGCGTGGACCTGTCGCAGTACTGACGCTCCGGCGCCGCGCCCAAAGCCATTGGGAACCCCTTGCGGGCCGTGGCCTTTGGGGGCCCTTGCGGGCCGTGGGCGCACAGCGTCGGCCGGTCGAGCCCACCGCTCGGCGGTAGAGATCGGAGCGTCGTGCTCGTCCCTCCGGCGGTTCTCCGCTCGGTCGGTCTACAGGCGAAAGTCGATCACGGTGCTGCCGCGCTTCTGCTCCTCGTCCTCCCGCCGATCTTCGTCCCGCGGCGGGGCGCGCGGCGGCTCGATGTGCAACGGGATTCGATCGTCGTGCTCGCGCACACGGTCCCGTTCTCGTCGGATCCTGTCGATGATGTACGCATCGAGCACGGTCTCCTCCCGGGTTCGCGATCCCTGATCAAACCTTAGCACCGGGGATGCGCAGGACAAGCGGATTCCGGTGTCATCGGTTCCGATCGTCGGCGGTCCGGCGACCGAGCGCGTGTTTCAGCAGGAGGTCGTACAGGGCTCGAGTGGTCTCGAGTCCGTGGTCGCGCATCGCGGCGAGGTGCGCGTCGAGCGTCGCCGTGTCGCCGCGCGCCACCGGTCCGGTCAACGCTGCGAGGCCGTGCCGCGCGTTCTCGGCGGACCGGAGCGCGAGCGGGATCAGGATCGGCGCGGCCTTCTCCGGGCTGACACCGGCCTCGACGAGCACCTGCGCCGCTTCGTGGACCAGCACCGTCACCAGGTTTCCCGCCATCACGGCGGCTGCGTGGTACAGGCGGCGGTCTCCCGGGACCTCGAACGGATCCATCCCCAGGTCGCGCGCGAGCCCGGTCGCGATCGCGCGGGCCTCCTCGGTGCCGGCCACAGCAGCCGGGGCGCCGCGCAGGTCCGGGACGGCGATCTCGGGGCCCGGGAACGTCATCAGCGGGTGCAGGCTCCCGATCCGGTGGTGTGGCGCCAGCACCGACAGGTCCAACGCGCCGGCGCAGTGCAGCACGACCGGTCCGATCGGGATCGACGCGGCGACCGCGGCGACCGCGGCGTCGGGGACACACAGCAGCACCACGTCACACGGAGGCACCGGTCGATCCCGCCCGACCCCTTCGGTCCGGTGACCCACCCGCGGGAGCAGCACCTCCAGCGTGCGACCGAGCCGGCCGCGTCCGACGAGAGCCACCTGCATCGGGGGGGTGTATCCGGGCCCGTGTTACGGCGACGGCGGGGGGAGCCCGATGTCGCACGTCCTGCGCGAAGACGCTGATGGAATCTGCCTCCTCACGTTGAATCGGCCCGACCGTCGGAACGCCCTCGCGGCTGCGACGATCGACGAACTGCTGGCGGCGTTCGCGGCAGCCGACGCCGATCCGGCGGTGCGGGTGGTGATCCTCACCGGCGCCGGCTCCACGTTCTGCGCCGGCGGGGACCTGCAGGACGGCCTGACCGGCGGGGGAGGGGTGGTCGCCGGTCACCGTCAGCGCGGGCGGTTCGCGGAGCTGCTCGCGACGATCCGCCAGCTGCGGGTGCCGGTGATCGCGGCGGTGAACGGCAAGGCCCTCGGCGGCGGCTGTGGGTTGGCGGCGGCGTGTGATCTGGTGGTGGCGGACGCGGGGGCCGAGTTCGGCACCCCCGAGATCAAGGTCGGGTTGTTCCCGTGGATCATCCTCGCGGTGCTGCAGCGCGACGTCCCGCGGAAGGTGCTGCTCGAGGCGGCGCTCACCGGGCAGTCGTGGTCGGCCGAGCGCGCGCGGGAGCTCGGCCTGGTGAACCGGGTCGCGCCCGCCGGCGGTTCGGTGGCGGAGGCGCGCGCGCTCGCGGCGACCGTCGCGAGCCGATCGGCAGCGGTGGTGGGCCTCGGCAAGCGAGCGTTCCACGCGATCGCCGACCTCGGGCTCGACCCGGCGCTCGCGTACATGACCGACCAGCTCACGCTCAACCTGCTGACCGAGGACGCGATGGAGGGGATCGTGGCGTTCACCCAGGGCCGGGCGCCCGCGTGGAAGGATCGATGAATCACGAGCTGCGGCGCCTGCTCACCACCTGCCGCGGCGCCGATGCCCGCGCGGCCATCGGGCGGCTGCGCGCGCTGGGGATCGAGACCGTCGCGGGCTTCGGCACCGCCGACGCCGAGTGTGCGTGGGTCGAAGCCGCCGACTACTCCGCTTGGCTCGGCGACGGCCCCGAGCCGTGGCGCGACGCCGGGAGGGTGGTCTCTGCCGCGATGGACGCCGGGTGTGACGGGATCTTCCCCGGCTCTGGCGCGGCAGCGGCCGAGCTGGACCTCGTCTCGGTGGCGACCGCCGCGAACCTCGCGGTGATCGGGGTGGACCCGAGCCGCGCCGCCGACGTGCTCGACCGGGGGAGGGCGTTCGCGCTGGCGCGTCGCGCCGGCCTGCAGATCCCGCCGCACGAGGTCGTGGGACCCGAGGACGACGAGATCGCGGCGGCGGCGCGGGTCGGGATCCCGCTGCAGGTGGGTCGCCTCACCGGGGCCACCGAGCGGGCGGTCGACGGGTTCGACGCGCTGACCGGAGCCCTGTCCGAGGTGGGGCGCCCGGCGGTGCTGGTGCACGCCGCCCCCGCCGAGGCGGAGGCGCTGGCGGTCGTGGTGGGGGAGCGCGGCGGTCGCGCGTGGTCCCTCGGCGTGTTGCGCACCACCGGCGGGGTGACCTGGCTCGATCCGGCGGAGGGGCCGGCGGCCGACGCCGCGTCGCGGTGGGTGTCGGCGCTCGGGTTGGTCGGGGTCGCGGTCGTGCGGGTGTGGGAGACCCCCGACGGCTCCGCGTGGCTCGTCGCGATCACGCCCCGGTTGCCTCGGGCGTACGCCTTGGTCGAGCGAGTGTACGGGGTCGATCTGTTCGACCTGCAGCTCCGGTTGTCCACCGCGGGCGCAACCGGTTGGGCTGCGGCGCCGCGGCCGTCCACGTTCGGCGCGTCGGCCGAGGTCCTCGCGGCCTCCGCGGGTCGGGTCGCGGCGATCACCGTCCCCCCGGAGGGGGTGGCGCAGGTCGACCCCGGCGACGCGGTCGCGCGCGGCGACGTGCTCGCCCGGGTGGTCTGCGTGGGGCACGACCTCGCCGCGGCTCGGGCCGAGCTCTTGTCGGCGGTCGGCCGGGTGGTGGTGTCCGGCGGAGTCGCCGCGAGCGGATGATGGCGCGCGGGTGTGGCCGAGCGGCGCGCCAGGACTTACGTGCGCCGGGTCGACGCGACCCGAGCGGGGCACTACCGCACGGCGCGTGCGCAGGAGTGGACATGAGCGGCTACCGGCCGGAGCGGGTCGCCGAGATGATTCATCGCGAGCTCGCGGAGCGGCTCCGCTCGGACCTGAAGGACGAGCGGCTGGCGGCGCTGTCGATCACCGCGGTCGAAGTCACCCGGGACCTGTCGCGGGCACAGATCTCGTACATGCCGCTCGGGGGTGGGCAGCCGACCGAAGATCTGGTGGAGGCGGTCGAGCAGGCCGCCCGCCAGCTCCGCGGGCCGATCGGTCGCGCCCTGCGGCTGCGTCACGCGCCCGAGCTGGTGTTCGTGTACGACGAGCACACCGACGCGGCGTTCCGCGTCACCGCCCTCCTCGATCGGATCGGCGCCGAGCGGCGCGCCCGCGAGGCGACAGGAGAAGGAGAAGAATGACCGCGGGTTTCCTGGTGGTGGACAAGCCGGCTGGTGTCACGTCGCACGACGTGGTGGCCGCCGTGCGCGCGGTGACGGGGATCCCGAAGGTCGGGCACACGGGCACGCTCGATCCGTTCGCGACCGGCGTGTTGCCGCTCGCCCTCGGCCGATCCACCCGCCTGATTCAGTTCCTCGACGAGTCGGTCAAGGTGTACGACGCTCGGATCCGCCTCGGATCCGCGACCGACACGGGAGACCCCACCGGGACCGTGATCCGCACCGCGCCCGTGCCCACGGCGACCCGCGACGAGGTGGAGCAGGTCCTGCGGGGCTTCCTCGGCGACCGGATGCAGGAGCCGCCCGCGTACTCGGCGGTGAAGGTGGCCGGGCGCCCGATGTACCAGTACGCCCGGAAGGGTGAGGTGGTCTCGGCGCCGGCGCGGAAGATCAACATCGCCGCCCTCGACCTGCTCGAGTACGGCGAGGGGCTGCTCCGGGTTCGGATCCACTGCTCGCGTGGCACCTACGCGCGAGTGCTCGCCGACGAGATCGCGATCGCCCTCGGCTCGGCCGGGCACCTGGAGGCGCTGTGCCGCGATCGCAGCGGCCCGTTCTACCTCGAAGACGCGATGTCGTTCACTGGGTTGGCGGAGATCGTGGCGGCGCGTGAGGGCCACGAGTGGCGGCACGTCCTGCTCGGTCGGCGGGGAGAGGAGCGAGTCCCGTGGCGCCCGCGCGAGGAGGTGCTCGCGGCCCTGGCGCCGAAGGTGCGGTCGGAGCTGCAGTGCCTGTCGCACCTGCCGCTGGTCGACGTGGGCGCGGTCGACGCGAAGCGGGTGCGGGCAGGGGGCGGGGTCCCGGTCCCGCCGCGCGGGGTCGCGGTGGGCGGCCGGTACCTGGTCGTCGCCGGCGCCGACGTGGTGGCGGTGGCGGAGAGCAGCGCGCGGGGTCCGAAGGCGCTCCGGGTCGTGTAGCCCCGGTCTCGCGCTGCGGCTCGCGGGAACGGTGGGCCCTCGGCCGCGGCGGGAACTTGACGGCGGCGCCGCCCCGGAGCATAGGAGGCGCGCCGACGTGGGTCCGAAGTCCGGACTCCGGTCGGCATACACGGCGCTGCGGCTCGGAGGGGTTTCGCCACCCCCCGTCGCTGCGGCCACCGCGAGTCGGAGTACGCAATGTCGATGTCGATCGAGGCGAAGCGCGAAGTCATCGGGAAGTTCAAGCGGGCAGACGCAGACACCGGCTCGGCCGACGTCCAGGTCGCGCTGCTGACCACCCGGATCTCCGCGCTCACCGAGCACCTGAAGGTTCACGTCAAGGACCACGCGTCCCGGCGCGGCCTGCTGAAGCTCGTCGGCCAGCGGCGCAAGCTGCTGCGGTACGTGAAGTCGATCGATCAGGCCCGGTACCAGGACCTGCTCAACGCGCTCGGGCTCCGGCGCTGATCCCCCGCGGGGTTGGAAACTTCGCGCTCGCGCGGATACCTTCCCCGCAGCGGCCCGGAATCCACCGGGCCGTCGTTGTTTGAAACGCTCGACCGAAGGGACCCTGCCGTCGATGGCACGGGTGAATTCGCTGGTGTCGTGGCACTTCGCAGGTCGTCGAGACCCGACAGCCCAAATTGTTGTTCGGCGGGCTCCTATCCCGCTGAACGCGACTGGGCTGCCGGGTCCCGCAGGTCTGCGAGGGGCATGGTGCTCCGGTGCGACGCGCGCACGCGACCCTCGGTCATTTCCTTCCCGTCCACCTCGTCGCCGAGTCGTCCTCGCGCGCCGAGGGGAACGGACGGGTCGGAGGACCCTTGAATATTGTCACTCGTTCCGTCGAAGTCGGCGGAAAAACACTCACCTTCGAGACCGGTAAGCTCGCGAAGCAGGCCTCCGGCGCCGTCGTCGTCCGCAGCGGCGACTCCATGGTGCTGGTCACCGCGGTGAACCAGCAGTCCTCGATGGTGTTCGACTTCTTCCCGCTCACGGTCGACTATCAAGACCGGAACGGCGCCAACGGCACGATCCCCGGCGGCTTCATGAAGCGGGAGGGCCGCTCGTCCGAGCGCGAGACCCTGATCAGCCGCCTGATCGACCGCCCGATCCGTCCGATGTTCCCGAAGAACTTCCGGTCGGAAGTGCAGATCATCGCGACCGTGATGTCGTACGACCGCGACGTGGAGACCGACTGGCTGTCGCTGTGCGGCGCGTCGGCGGCGCTTCACATCTCCGACGCGCCGATGTCCGAGGCGGTCGCCGGCGTGCGGGTGTGCCGGATCGACGGCAAGCTCGTCGTGAACCCGAACTTCGTCGACACCGAGCGGGCGGACATCAACCTGGTGATCGCCGGCACCGGCGACGCGATCATCATGGTCGAAGGTGGAGCGAACGAGGCCGACGAGGCCACGATGCTCGACTGCTTCGACATGGCGCAGGCCGAGATCCGCAAGATCATCGCGTGCATCGACGACCTGCGGAAGGCCGCGGGCGTGGCGAAGCTCGAGGTCGCCCCCGAGCCGCCGCTCGACGAGAAGGTCGTCGCGTACGTGAACCGCAACGGGAAGAAGCCCGTCGTCACCGCGCTCGCGACCACCGGCAAGCACGAGCGGAAGGTCGCGCTGAAGGCCGCCCGCGACAAGGTCATCGCGAAGTTGGTCGACGGCGAAGAAGACGCCGAGGTGGTGAAGAAGAAGACCGACCACGCGAAGGAAGCGTGGGAGAAGCTGGTCCGCAAGGTGATGCGCGACCAGGTGATCTCGGACCGCAAGCGGCTCGACGGGCGCCCGCCCGACGGGATCCGCGCGATCTGGTGCGAAGTCGGCGTCACCCCGCGCACCCACGGGTCGGCGTACTTCACCCGCGGCGAAACGCAGACGTTCGTGACGGTCGCGCTCGGGACCGACGTGGACGCGCAGCGCCTCGAGATGCCGTTCGGCAAGTCCGACCGCACCTGGATGCTCGCGTACAACTTCCCGCCGTTCTGCACCGGTGAGGCGCGCCAGCTGCGCGCCCCGAAGCGGCGCGAGGTCGGTCACGGCGCGCTCGCCCGCCGCGCGCTCGAGGCGGTCCTGCCGAAGAAGGACCAGTTCCCGTACGTGCTCCGCTCCACCTCCGAGGTGCTCGAGTCGAACGGCTCGTCCTCGATGGCGACCGTGTGCGGCACCACCCTCGCGCTGCTCGACGCCGGCGTGCCGATCAAGGCGCCCGTGGCCGGCATCGCGATGGGCCTGATCAAGGAAGGCAGCGACTTCGCCGTGCTCTCCGACATCCTCGGCGACGAGGACCACCTCGGCGACATGGACTTCAAGGTCACCGGCACGAAGAACGGGATCACCGCGTTCCAGATGGACGCGAAGATCCAGGGCATCGACCGGAAGATCATGGCGGTCGCGCTCGAGCAGGCCCGCCAGGGCCGCGTGCACATCCTGAACGAGATGGGCAAGACGATCGAGACCCCGCGGGCCGAGATGTCGCCGTTCGCGCCCCGGATCACCACGCTGCACATCAAGCCCGACAAGATCCGGGAGGTCATCGGCCCAGGCGGCAAGGTGATCCGCTCGATCCAGGACACGTGCGACGTGCGGATCAGCGTCGACGACAGCGGCAAGGTCGACGTGGCGAGCACGAACCAGGAGAACACCCAGAAGGCGATCATGATGATCCGCGAGATCACGCAGGAGGCCGAGATCGGCGCCCTGTACGTGGGCGTGGTGAAGCGGATCGTCGACTTCGGCGCGTTCGTCGAGATCTTCCCCGGGACCGACGGGCTGATCCACATCAGCCATCTGGCCCACGAGCGGGTGGACAAGGTCACCGACGTCCTGCACGAGGGCGATGAAGTCCTGGTGCGGGTGATCGACGTGGATCGCTCCGGGAAGATCCGGCTGTCCCGCAAGGAAGCGCTGGACTCTCTGGGCGCGTGAGCGACGCGCTGCCCGTGCAGGTCGTCGTGCTCGCGCACGGCGAGGGCCTGCCGCTCCCCCACTGGCAGACGCCGGGGGCGGCCGGGGCCGACCTGCACGCGGCGGTGGTCGAGCCGGTGGTGCTCGAGCCGGGGGCGCGCCTCGTGGTGCCCACCGGCCTGTGCATCGGCCTGCCCGAAGGGTGGGAGGCGCAGATCCGGCCTCGGTCGGGCCTCGCGGTCCGGCACGGGGTCACGGTGCTGAACGCGCCGGGGACGATCGACGCCGACTACCGCGGCGAGCTGCTGGTGCCGCTGATCAACCACGGCGACCAGCCGTTCCGGATCGAGCGCGGCGACCGCGTCGCGCAGCTCGTGCTCGCGCCGGTGGTGCGCGCGACCTGGGTCCGGGTCGACGGGTTGCCGGGGTCCGACCGCGGCGACCGCGGGTTCGGCTCGACCGGCCGGTAGGTTCACGGTTCTTCACGGCCCCGTTCACCGCGCCTTCGCACCCGGAGGCGACGGAGAGGGGGCAACCGAGGAGGATCGATGTTCGGGTTCGTCGTTGGCACAGCGTCCCTGATCGGGCTGTTCGCCCTGTTCAAGACCAGCCACGTCCGGCGCTGGCACCACCACCCCGCGATGGGGCACCGCGGGTGCGGCGCGAGCCGCCGCGGCCGGGAGCGGTGGTTCGAGGAGGGCGGGTTCGGCCGGGCCGCCGCGGAGGTGGTGAAGCGTCGCCTGCGGATCGACGAAGACCAGGAGGGGATCGTGGACCACGCGCTCCGCGACCTGCGCGAGTCCGGGCGCGAGTACGTCTCCACGCTGAAGGACCTCCGCCGGGAGCTCGGCGGCGCGTTCTCGGGTGAGGTGGTCGACGAAGCCGCGATCGCGGCGACCTTCACCCGCCACGACGAGGAGATGACCCGCGCCCGCCGCGACGTCGTGTCCGCGCTCAAGCAGATCCACGGCGTGCTCGACCCCGAGCAACGCCGGGCGGCTTCCGAGTGGTTGGCCGCGGCCGACCAGCCGCGGTGGGTGTAGCGATGCGGTTCGTACTCACGCTGGTGCTGTCGGCTGGAGTGGTGTTCGGGTTCGGCAGCGGGTACGCCAGCCTCGCCGGCTGGCACCCCCACGGCGGGAGCCACGGGGAGACCCACGGCTGCCCCCACGCCGACCCGGCGCCCTGATACGGGGGAGTCCGTGCCGATCCGCGCCTTGCTCATCGACGACGATCACAAGCTCGCCGAGCTGCTCGCCACCTACCTCCGTCCGCACGACGTGGTGTTGGCGCACGCCTCCGACGGGCTCCGCGGGTTGTCGGCCGTCGACGCGGGCGGGGTCGACGTGGTCGTGTTGGACGTGATGATGCCCGGGCTGGACGGGCTCGACGTGCTGCGGCGCCTCCGCTCGCGCTCCGCGGTGCCGGTGTTGATGCTCACGGCGCGGGGAGACGAGGCGGACCGGGTGGTCGGCCTCGAGCTCGGCGCCGACGACTACCTCGCGAAGCCCGTGTACCCGCGCGAGCTGCTGGCGCGGATCCGCGCGATCCTCCGCCGGGTGGCGCCGCGCGAGCCCGAGCAGCGGCTGGTCGTGGGCGACCTGGAGATCGACCCGCGGTCGCGGGTCGCGCGGATCGGGGCGGCCGAGCTGCCGCTGACCGCGCTGGAGTTCGACCTGCTGCTGGCGCTGGCCGAGCGGGCCGGCCGGGTGCTCCCGCGCGACGCGTTGTGGGAGGCCGCCGGCCGCGGCGACACCGCCGTGAGCGAGCGCACCGTCGATGTCCACGTGTCCCACCTCCGCGCCAAGCTCGGCGACGACGCCCGCGTCCCCAAGCGGCTGAAGACCATCCGCGGCGCTGGCTACGTGCTGGTCAAGGAGCCTGGGTGAGGCGCCGCCACGACCCCCACCGCCACCGCGGCCGGTGGCTTCAGCTCAAGGCGATCCACCACCGGAT
>JBEBJC010001088.1:0-2936 GCA_040080105.1 Myxococcota bacterium | reverse complement strand
GCGCCGCCCCCGCCGCCGCCTGCTCCGCCCACCGGAGCTGGTCGTCGTTGCACTCCAGCGCCGCCGCGACCAGCCGGCTGTGCGGCGCGAGCATCCGCGCGTCCTTGGGCAGGCACGGCCCGCCGAACCCGAGCGACGGGCGCAGGTGCGACGGCCCGATCCGCGGGTCGAGCCCCACCACGTGCAGCACGTCGACCACCGACGCCCCGCTCGCGCTCGCCCACCGCCCGACCTCGTTCGCGAACGCGACCCGCACCGCGAGCATCGCGTTCGCCGCGAGCTTCGCCACACACGCCGACGCCAGGTCGGTGCACACCACCGGCACGCCCGGGTCGAGGATCCGCGCGTACAGCTCGACCAGCCGCGCCGCGACCCCGGCGTCGCCGCCGATCACCACCCGCGCCGGCGCGAGGAAGTCGGCGAGCGCGTGGCCCTCGCGCAGGAACTCCGGGTTCGCCACCGTGGGCGCCAGCGCCGCCAGCGCCGCCGCCCGCTCCGGGGTCAGCGTGCCGCGCAGCACCACCCCACCGACGCCGGCGCGCACCGCGGCCCGCACCACCCCCTCGGTCGGATCCGACGCGTCCGGAGCCGTCGGCACCGCCACGCACACCAGGTCGGCCCCGGCGACCGCCTCGACCGACCCCTCGACCGCCGGCGCGACCTCGCGCAGCAGCGCCCCGAGCCCCGGCTCGCCGAACGGCACCCGGCCCGCCCGCAGCGCGGCGCGCCGCGCCGGATCGACCTCGACCGCGAGCACCTCCGCGCCGGCCCGCGCGAACCCGAGCGCGGTGACCAGCCCGACGTAGCCGCAGCCCACGACCGCGATCTTCACCCGAGCCATCGCACCACCCGCTCCGCCACGTGCTCGCCGGCCCGCCCGTCGCCGAGCGGGAACGGCCCCGACGCAGGCACCGGCGGCGTGGAGAGCCACTCGGTCGCCCGCGCCACGATCCGCGCCGGATCAGTGCCCACGAGCGCCACGACCCCGGTCGACAACACCTCGGGCCGCTCGGTGCGGTCGCGCAGCACCAGCGTGGGCCGCCCGAGGCACGCCGCCTCCTCCTGCACCCCGCCCGAGTCGGTGAGGATCAGGCTCGCCTCCTGCATCGCCCGCACGAACGCCCGGTACGCCAGCGGTGGCGCCAGCGTCACCCCGGAGACGCCGCCGAGCCGCGCCCGGACGACCTCCTCGACCGCCGGGTTCGGGTGGACCGGCCACACGACCGACGCCCCGCCGCTCGCGAGCGCGCGCACCGCGTCGCAGATCGGCCCGAGCGCCGCGACGTTCTCGCGCCGGTGCGCGGTGACCAACACCCGCCCGGCGACCGGCGTACGGTCGGGCTCGGCGATCGACGCGACCGCGTCCACGATCGGGTTGCCGGTCACGCTGATCCGCTCGGGCGCGATCCCCTCCGCCAGCAGCTGGTCCCGCGCGAGCGCGGTGGGCGCGAAGCACAGCTCGGCGAGCCCGTCGATCAGCCGCCGCAGGCTCTCCTCGGGGAACGGCGCGCGCCGGTCCCCGGTCCGCAGCCCGGCCTCGACGTGCCCCACCGGCACCTCGACCAGGTGCGCCGCCAACGCGGCCCCAGCGGCGCTCGCGGTGTCGCCGTGCACCAACACCAGCGCGGGCGGCGCCTCCGCCACCGCCGCGCCGACCGCCGAGATCACCCGCGCGAGCCGATCCGGCAGGGTCGACGAGCCCGCGATCGCGAGCTCGCGATCCGGCGCGAGCCCCATCACCGCGAGCGCGTCGCGGCACAGCGCCGGGTGTTGGCCGGTGGTGCACAACATCACCGCCACGCCCCGCCGCCGCAGCGCCGCCACCACCGGCGCCATCTTGATCGCCTCGGGCCGCGTGCCCACCGCGACCCACACGCTCATGCCCAGCCCCCACACGCGTCGACCGCCACGCCGGGCGGGCGCAGCCCCCGGTACGCGCTGTGCGCCACCAGCAGCGCCACCACCGGGCGGGCGAGCACCTGGTCGAGCGGCGCCACCGACACCCCCGCCGCCTCGCGCACGAACGGATCGGCCGCGATCACGTCGTGGTCGCGCGCGAGCGCCCGCGCCACCTCGACCGCGGGCGCGTTGCGGGGGTCGTCCGAGTCGGCCTTGTACGCGAGCCCGAGCAGGCCGATGGGCCGGCCGGCGGCGACCCGGGCGATCTCGGCCGCCCACCGACCGGCAGCCGCGTCGTTGACCTCGCGCGCCGCCGCGAACAGCCGGGTGGTCGCGGGTGACCGCGCGATCAGGAACCACGGGTCGACCGGCAGGCAGTGGCCGCCGACCCCGATCCCGGGCTCGAGCAGCGCCACCCGCGGGTGCCGGTTCACCAGTGACCGCAGCCGCGCCGGATCGACCCCGTGTGCGGCGGCCGTGGCGGCCACCGTGTTCGCGAGCGCGATCTCCACGTCGCGGGCCGCGTTCTCGACCAGCTTCGCGAGCTCTGCGGTGCGGGCGTCCACCACCTCCACCGGCCCGTCGACGAACGAGCGCAGCCACTGGGCGGCCGCCTCCCCGCTCGCCGGGTCGACCCCGCCGGCGATCCGGGGGTTGTTCACGAGCTCGTGCAGGGCTCGGCCCGGCAACACCCGCTCGGGGCACGCCGCGACCCGCGCCCCGGGCACCCGTCGGCGCAGCCGCTCCGCCGCGGCGTCGGTGGTCCCCACCGGCACGGTGGACTCGATCACCACCAGCGCCCCCGCCAGGGCGACCTCGGCGACCTGGTCGAGCGCGGCCTCGAGCTCGCGCAGGTCCGGGGCGCGGTCGGGCCCCACCGGGGTGCCCACGCACACCGCGTACACCGGCGACGCGACCGGGCGCTCCACCACCTCGAACGAGACCTGGGCCAGCAGGGCGTCGAGCCCGGGCTCGGTCGGGTGGGGTCCCCACACCGCGCCGCGCACCGCGGGGTCGCTCTCGACGCCGACCACGAC
>JBEBJC010000128.1:0-13364 GCA_040080105.1 Myxococcota bacterium | reverse complement strand
TGTGTATAAGAGACAGGTATCGACCGCCAGAAACACGAAGGCCGACGCTGTGGGCGTCGGCCGTTGCAGAACGAAGGATCGACCTCGCTCGGTGGGTCAGTAGGTGTCCGCCCACACGGTGGTCCAACCGAAGTCGTCGTACGCGTCGTACACCACGAAGTCGACGGTGTAGCCGGGCCAGAACGGATCGAGGTAGGTCGTGGATCCGAGCCAGTCGGAGTACCACACGTACGGGTCGTTGGTCGGGTACAGCTCGAACGACTCCACCAACACGCCACCGGCGTACTCGTCGTACACGTCGGCCCACACGCCGATCACGTCGTACACGCCGTTCGGGTCGTCCACCATCGCCTCGAACGCCCAGATGTCGTCGCCGTAGGCCGGGTCGTAGTACACCCAAGCGTCGGCGCTGACCACGTACGGGGGGGCGTTGGTGACGACGACGGTTGAGCCTCCGCCGCCGTGCGGGTGGGGGTCGACATCGTACACGACGCAAGCGGGCGCTACGGCGAGCAGGAGGGCCATCGCGTTCATGCGGATCATCGTCGTCTCCTTTCGTATGCCTTGATGACGCGCGCTCAGCGGGTTCATTCGAGGGGGGAGTCGAAATGGCGGTACCGCGGATGCGGTTGTCACGGGCTGCGAGCCACAGCGCGCGGTCGGGACATCCTTGGGTGTATCGCGAAGATCCGGTGCGGCACCCAGCGGGCACCGTGGTCGATCTGCTCGACGATCGGGGAGAGCCCCTCGGGTTCGGGCTGACCGACGACGGGCCCATCGCGGTGCGGGTGCTGGGCCGTGGCCCACGCGAGCCATTGGACGGCCTGATCGACGCGCGGATCCGACGCGCCGACCGGTTGCGCCGGTCCCTCGTCGGCGCCGGGGCCGACACCGACACGTATCGGGCGTTGTCGGGAGCCGGGGACGGCCTGGACGGGTTGGTCGCCGACCGGTACGGCGACGTCGCGGTGCTCCGGGTTTACGCCGCCGCGTGGCTCCCGCATCTCCCGCGGGTGATCGGCGCTATCGCGGGGCTCCCGTGGTGTCGCACGGTGGCGCGCCGGTTCGGGGTCGAGCGGGTCGACGGCAGGGACGGACTCGACACCGTACACGGGCCGGAGACGCCGACTGAGGTCGTGGTGACCGAGCGCGGGATGCGGATGCTCGTCCGCCCCGCGGTAGGTCAGAAGACCGGTCTGTTCCTCGATCAACGCGAACACCGTGCGCTGGTGCGCGGGTGGGCCCATGGTCGGACCGTCGCCAATTTGTTCGCCTACACCGGCGGGTTCTCCGTCGCCGCTGCCCTGGGCGGCGCGACGCGGGTGGTGACGGTGGACATCGCGCCCGACGCCATCGACGACGCGCGGGAGAACTTCCGACTGAACGGGATCGACCCGGACCTGCACGGGTTCGAGGTCGCCGACGCGTTCGAGTGGGTGTCGGCCTCGCCGCAGGGGTTGTTGATCGTCGATCCCCCGTCACTCGCGCGGGATCGAGGCGCGAAGGACGCGGCCGAGCGGGCGTACGTCAAGTTGCACCGACACCACGGCGCCAGGATCGCGAGCGACGGCTTGCTGGCCACCAGCAGCTGCACGGCGCGGCTGTCGCTCGACCGCTGGCGCGCTTCGGTGGCGGAGGGACTGTCTCGGATCGGCGACTGGTCGTGGCACTGGACCAGCACCGAGCCGCCGGACCACCCGGTGGCGCTCGGCCACCCGGAGGGCGCCTACCTGAAGTTCGCGCTGCTGTCCCGCAGATGAGCCGCCCGTCGAAGCCTGCTTGACGTGGAGCGCGAGTCGTGGGATAGACGCCGTCGCAGAGGTCTCATCGTGGCTCCCGGCGCTTCCCACCTCCCTCCCGTGCTCCCGGCGTGTGCCGGGCCGGCCCGCTCCCCGCGGGCGGCGGCGGCGGGGTGCGCCGATCCCGACCTCGTTCAGTTTCTCGAGTCGCTGTCCGGCAAGTCGGTCCGTCCCCGCGGGGACCGCTGGTTCGGTGGCGCGCCTGTACCGTTCACCTTTGCGTGTCCCGTCGGGTCGGTCGAACCCTGGCCTCCGCCTCCGAGGCGAGTCCCGGTTCCCGGTCCGGCGCGGCGCGTTCGTTCGGCGAGCCGCCTCGCCGACGCGAGGAGTCATCCGTGCCGTCCGAGATCATCGTCGCCAACACCGCCCGGGAGGTCCGCGTCGCGCTGATGGAGGGCGGCCGGCTGGCCGAGCTCCACGTCGATCGCGGAGACGAGCGCGGGTTCGTCGGGAACGTGTACCTCGGACGGGTGGTCCGGGTGCTGCCGGGCATGCAGGCGGCGTTCGTGGACATCGGTCTCGAGCGCGCGGCGTTCCTGTATGTCGGCGACATCTACCAGGACCTCCTGCACATGCACGAGGAGCCTGCGGAGGCCGACGAAGCCGAGGCCGAGGAAGAGCCGAAGGTGAGCGAGGAGCGGCCCCGGTCGAACGCCCGCGCCGGCCAGCCCGCGATCCAGGACCTGCTCAAGGAGGGGCAGGAGATCGTGGTGCAGGTGGCGAAGGATCCGATCGGCACCAAAGGGGCGCGGCTGACCACCCACATCGCGCTGCCGGGTCGGTTCCTCGTGTACATGCCCACCGTGGAGCACGTGGGCATCTCGCGCCGGATCGAGAAGGAGAAGGAGCGGAGGCGGCTGCGAGACTTCGTGGAGAAGCACCGGAAGCGCGGCATGGGGTACATCGTGCGCACGGTGTGCGAAGGGGCGCCGACCGAGGCGCTCAAGGCGGACATGGACTTCCTGGATCGCACGTGGGAGCGGGTCCAGGAGGCGTGTAAGGGCCGGAAGGCCCCGTCTCTGCTGCACTCCGAGTACGGGCTCGTGCTGCGCGCCGTGCGCGACGTGTTCGACGAGTCGGTCGAGCGGATGATCGTCGACGACAAGCGCACGTTCGACGAGGTCCGCTCGTTCATGGACGACTTCATGCCGTCCGCCAAGGAGCGGGTGCACCTGTACCGCGGGATCGAGCCCGTGTACGACACCTACGGGGTCGAGACCGAGGTCCAGCGCGCGATGGGCCGCAAGGTGTGGCTCAAGTCCGGTGGGTACCTGGTGATCGACCAGACCGAAGCCCTGATGGCGATCGACGTGAACTCCGGCAAGTACGTCGGCAGCTCGTCGCTCGAAGACACCACGCTGAAGATCAACCTCGAGGCAGTGCACGAGGTGGTCGCGCAGCTGCGGCTTCGGAACATCGGCGGCCTCATCA
Organism: Myxococcota bacterium; assembly: GCA_040080105.1. Taxonomy (GTDB): domain Bacteria; phylum Myxococcota_A; class UBA796; order UBA796; genus JACKER01. The sequence continues at coordinate 10,134 of JBEBJC010000128.1, read as the reverse complement.
TCATCGACTTCATCGACATGGACCGCGAGCAGAACCGGGAGAAGGTGTTCCGGGCGCTCGAAGAGGCGCTCAAGCCGGATCGGGCGCGCACCAACGTGCTCCGGATCAGCGACCTGGGCCTGGTCGAGATGACCCGCAAGCGGGTCCAGGAGGGCCTCGATCGGTACCTGACGGAGGCCTGCCCGGTGTGCGCCGGGACCGGACACGTGCGGTCGCAGCACACATTGACGTACGAGATCCTGCGCGAGGTCAAGCGCGAGGCCGGGCGCAGCCAGGGAGGGAGCTCGATCTACGTGAACACCACCCCTGGGATCGCCGATCTGCTGTACGCCGAGCGGTTCCCGGACCTGGAGCAGATCGAAGCGCAGGTCGGGCGACGGATCGTGGTGCGGGCGATGGGCCACTACCACCCGGAGCAGTTCGAGGTCTACTCGGTCGAGGCCGCGCCCGCGCAGCGGAACCACTCGCGCGGATAGCGCCGTGCCGTGGCTGGAAGGGGCGCTCGAGAAGGTGCTGTGGTCGAGCGACCGGTCCGGCTACGGGGTGGTGCGGCTGACCACCGAGTCCGGGGCGGTGATCGCAGTCGGGCCGCTGGCGTCGCTCGCGACCCAGGCCGAGGGCGCGTTCGTCTCGCTCGAGGGCCAATTCGAGGACCACCCGAGCCACGGACGTCAATTCCGCGCCTCCGGGTACCTCGACGCGTCCCCCCACACGCTGAACGGGCTGCGGATCTGGCTCGCGAGCGCTGGGGTGAAGGGGATCGGCCCGGCGCTCGCCGGGCGGCTGGTCGACCGGTTCGGGATGGCGCTCCCGACCGTGATCCGGGAGCGCCCCCACGCGCTGCGGGAGGTCGCTGGGGTCGGTGCGGCCCGCGCCGACGCGATCGCCCTCGCGTGGTCGCGCGACGAGACGGGTCGGGCGCTGAACCTGCTGCTGCGCGGGTTGGGGCTACCGCAGCGGGTGGCCGACCGGATCCGGGAGCGGTACGGCGACCGCGCCGCGCACGTGGTGAACCACGAGCCGTTCCGGCTGGCCGAGGAGATCGCCGGCGTGGGGTTCCGCACCGCGGACGCGATCGCGCGCGCCCAGGGGTTGCCGCTCGACGACCCCTCCCGGGTGCGGGCCGCGGCGCTGCACGTGCTCGATCGGGTGGCCGAGGAAGGGCATTGTTGGCTGTCGCGGTCGGATCTCGCCCGGCGCGTGTCGGCGCTGGAGGTCCCGATCGACGCCCTCGACGACGCGATAGGCGCGGCCGAAGGGGCCGGGCGGCTGGTGGTCGACGCCGACCTGGAGCGGGCGTCGGACCGCGTATACCCGAGCGCGCTGTACCTGTCCGAGGTGCAGATCGCGCGCGACCTGGCAGCGATGAGCGGGCGGTCGGCGCCGGCCACCGTCGACGCCGAGATCGCGTCGGCGGAGCGGTGGGAGGGCGTGACGCTGGACGGTTCGCAGCGGAGCGCGGTGGCGCTCGCGGTGCTGCCCGGCGTGTGCGTGATCACCGGCGGCCCCGGCACCGGCAAGACCACGCTGTTGAAGGTCGCGCTGCGGGTGTTGCGCGAGCGGGGAGCGGTGGTGAAGCTCGCCAGCCCGACCGGTCGCGCCGCGCGCCGGATGGAGGACGCCACCGGCTTGGCGGCGTCCACCCTCCACCGTTTGCTCGAGTTCGACCCCGGCCACGACCGGTTCGCCCGGGGGTTGGGTCAGCCGCTGGAGGCAGACGTCGTGGTGGTCGACGAGGCGTCGATGCTCGACGTCCCGCTGATGGCGGCGCTGCTCGAAGCCCTCCCCACAGGGCCCGGCGTCGGGTTGGTCCTGGTGGGCGACGCGGACCAGCTCCCGTCCGTCGGCCCTGGGCAGGTGTTGCGCGACCTGATCGACAGCGGCGTGGTGCCGGTGGCGCGGCTGGACACGCTGCACCGGCAGGCCGAGGGAAGCGGGCTGGTCGCGGCGGCGCGGGCGGTGCTGGACGGCAGGGTGCCCTCGTCCGGCGAGGTCACCGGTGCGCGCGACGTGTACCTGCTGTCGCGCCGCGACCCCGAGGACGCCCTGCAGACCCTGCTCAAGGTCGTGGCCGAGCGGTTGGCCGGGCTCGGCATCGACCCGCGGTCGGACGTCCAGGTGTTGGCGCCGACCCGTCGCGGGCCGCTCGGCACCGAGCGCCTCAACGCGGCGCTGCAGGAGCGGCTCAACCCGGACGGCCCGGCGCTGGTCCGCGGCGAGCGCCAGTGGCGGGTCGGCGACCGGGTGATCTGCACCCGCAACCGGTACGACGTGGAGGTGTTCAACGGTGACCTCGGGCGGATCACCGCCGCCGCCGAAGACGGGTTGACGATCGACTTCGACGGGCGGCCGATCCGGTGGGATCGCGACGACCTGCCGATGCTGGACCTCGCGTACGCGATCACGGTGCACAAGAGCCAGGGGAGCGAGTACCCGGCCGTCGTCCTCGCGCTGCACGACAGTCACGGGATCATGCTGCGGAGGAACCTGTTCTACACCGCGATCACCCGCCCGAAGCAGTTCTTGTGCGTGGTCGGCAGCGACGCCGCATGGGCGCGGGCCGCGCGGAGCGCCGGGGGCGACGAGCGGAACACCCGGCTCGCGCACCGCTTGCGGGCCGAGGTCAGCGGCGACGGAACGTGAACCGGCTGACGATCTCGGCCACGTCTTCGCCGTGAGCGTCGAGCACCTGCACGGCCACGTCCGACACGGCGTTGCCCTCGTCGATGCCCTGCAAGATCCGGCCGATCATCTCGGGCGTGACCCGGGCGTGCGCGGTCACGTCTTGGGTGGACGGCGCGTAGTACTTGATCCGGGTCGACTTTTGCAGCTGCAGCAGCGCGCCGAGCTCGGGGTGCGTGCCGAGGACCACGGCCGCCGCGAGCTCACCGACCGCGAAGATCGCCGCGGTGTGGATGGCCCCGGCGTGGTTCGTGACCGCGGGCGTGTACGGCAGGCGGAGCACCAGGTGTCCGGTGCGGGCCTCCTCGGCGCGGATCCCGAGGGTGGCGAGCATCGGGACCGTGCGGAGCGTCTGATCGAGCGCGGCGAGCATCCCACCTCCCTCGGCGAAGTAAAGGACCACACGACGACGCGCAACCTCGGGTCGCACCGGGGCAGGCGCCGGCGCCCGGTGCCGGATAGGGGGTCGACCGAGGGGTAAGGTGGCGCCCACGATCGATCTGTCGTCGTACGATCGCGCGTCGCTGGCTTCGGTGCTCGCGACGGCGGCCGACGTGGACGAGCGCGCGTCCCGGCGGGTGTTCAAGGCGATCTGGCAGTCCGGCGTGGAGCGGATCGAGGACCTCCCGGTCCGACGTGAGCTGCGGGCGGCGATCGGGTCGGTCGGGCGGCTGCCTCGGCTCGAAGCCGATCGCGTCCTGCACAGCGCCGACGGCACCACCAAGTTCCTGTGGCGGCTGCACGACGGGCACACGATCGAGAGCGTGCTGATCCCCGACGGCGATCGCCTCACGCTGTGCATGTCCACCCAGGTCGGCTGCGCGATGGCGTGTACGTTCTGCCTCACCGGCGACCTCGGGCTGATTCGGCACCTGACCACCGCCGAGATCGCGCGGCAGCCGCTGCAGGTGCAGCGCACGCTGCCGCCCGGCCGCCGGATCACCAACCTCGTGCTGATGGGGATGGGCGAGCCGCTGCACAACCTCAAGGCGCTGGTCCCGGCCCTGCGGATTTGCCTCGACGACGACGGGCTCGTGTTCAGCCACCGCCGGATCACGGTGAGCACCGTGGGCCTGGTGCCGAAGATGGCCGAGCTCGCCGCTGCGCTGCCGGTGAACCTCGCGGTGTCACTCAACGCGACGACCGAGGAGCAGCGCCGCCGAATCATGCCGATCACCGCGCGCCACTCGATGGCGGAGCTGCTCGAGGCGTGCCGGACCTTCCCGCTTCCCCACGGAAAGCGGATCACCTTCGAGTACGTGATGTTCGAGGGGTTCAACGACACCTTGGAGGACGCCGCGCGGTTGTACGACCTGCTGCGCGACATCCCGACCAAGGTGAACCTGATCCCGTACAACGAGAACCCGGACCGGCCCACGCTCAAGCGGCCGTCCGACGCCGTCGTGAAGGGTTTCCAGGACTTTCTGGTCCAGCGGGGGATGTCCACCAGCATCCGCACGACCCGGGGGCGCGACATCAGCGCGGCGTGTGGGCAACTCGGAAAGGCCCGCGAGCAGATCGAGCGCGGGATCGTCGACAGCGCAGAGGGTCGGCAGGCGCCGAGCGCACCGACCGGTTGAACCGCCGACAACCGGCGTGGGGAGGAGACGTGGGGCACACCATCGGGGTGGTCGGGGGATCCGGACTGTACGCGCTCGAGGCGCTCACCGACGTGCGGGAGGTCCGAGTGGACACGCCGTTCGGGTCACCCTCCGACGTGCTCGTGCGCGGGAAGCTCGGAGACACCGAGCTGGTCTTCGTTCCGCGCCACGGGCGGGGCCATCGGTACACGCCGACCGAGATCCCGTACCGGGCGAACGTGTGGGCGCTCAAGTCGCTCGGGTGCGACTGGCTCGTGTCGGTGAGCGCGGTCGGCTCGCTGCGGGAGGAGATCGCGCCGGGTCACGTGGTGTTGGTCGACCAGTACATCGACAAGACCGTGGCGCGCCCCCAGACCTTCTTCGGTGAAGGGGTCGTGGCTCACGCGGCGTTCGGTGATCCCACCTGCGACACCCTGCGGGGCTACCTGCACCAGGCCTGCGTCGCGGTGGGTGCGACCGTCCACCTCGGCGGGACGTATGTTTGTATGGAAGGGCCGGTGTTCTCGTCTCGCGCCGAGTCGAACCTGCACCGGTCGTGGGGCGCCTCCGTGATCGGCATGACCGCGATGCCAGAAGCGAAGCTGGCGCGCGAGGCGAGCTTGTCCTACGCGACGCTCGCGTTCGCCACCGACTACGACTGTTGGCACCCCCACCACGACGCGGTCACGGTCGACCAGGTGATGGCGGTGCTGTCGGCCAACGTGGGCCGGGCGAAGGCGATCCTGACCGCAGCCGTGCCCCGGATCGCGGCCCACCCGGGCGAGGCGCCGATGGCCGACGCGATGCGCACCGCGATCATGACCCCGAAGGCAGCGATCGACGAGGCCGCGCGCCAGCGGCTCGGTCCGCTGCTGAAGCGGTACCTGACGTGATCCGCGGAGCGACGCTCAGGGCCCGGCGCGAGACGCTGGGGTTGAGCCTCGCGCAGGTGGCCCACGCCACCCGGATCCCGCTCGTCCACCTCGAGTCGCTCGAAGAAGAGCGCCTGGACGAGCTCCCCGCCGGCCCGTACGCCCAGGCCTACACCCGCGCGGTGTCCCGCTACCTGGGCCTGGACCCGAGTTCGTCCGAAGACGCGTCACCGGCGCCGGCGACCCCGCCCCAGGGCGCGCCTCTGTGGGTGGTTCGCGCGATGGCCGGCACGTCGGTCGTCGCGCTGGTGTTGCTGCTCACCTCACTGGCGTGGGAGAGGCTGCGGCCGCAGCTCCCGGCGATGCCGATCGCGACCGGTCCGACCCACACGCTGGAGCTCACCGCACGCAAGCCGACCCCGCTGCGGGTGTGGGTCGACGGGGTCCAGGTCGTGGACCGGAAGGTGAAGGAGGGCGAGCAGGTGCGGTTCGAGGCGTCGGACATGATCGAGGTCGACGTGGCGGCCACTTCTCACGTCCGGCTGTCGTGGAACGGAGCGGTGGTCGTCCCACAGGGGCGGATCGACGTGCCGCGCCGTCTCCGGTTCGTCCAGGATCCGCGGGTGCCGTGGTGAACGACGATCCGCGCGCGCCAGGTCCGATCACGGGAGGTGTCGACGCGCGAACCGAGGCGCTGCTGCGCCGGTTGGTCCGGCGCGAGGCCGGCACCGCGGTCAAGAAGCTGCTCGCCCGGTACCGCCCGCAGGACATCGCCGCGGCGATGGAGCACCTCACGTTCGCCGAGCAGCGCCAGCTGTATCGCTCGATCGACGACAAGGAGCTCGCGGCGGCGCTGCTCACCCACCTGTCCTCCGCCGCCGTGCGCGAGGTGACGCGCGACATGAGCCAGGACGCGGTGGTGGACTTGCTCGAGCGGATCGAGCCCGACGATGCGACCGACATCGTGGCCGACCTGCCGGCGCCCCTGCGCGAGAAGGTGATCGAAGAGCTCGAGGACGACCGCACGGGCGAGGAGGTGCGCACCTTGCTCGCGTGGCCGCGGGAGTCGGCCGGCGGGCGGATGAGCACGCAGGTGTTCAAGGTCCCGTCGGGGTCGACCTGCGGCCAGGCGATCGCCGAGGTTCAAGACAAGCACGAGCAGTTCGGCGCGATCTACTACGTGTACGTCGTCGACCCGCTCGATCGCCTGCTCGGGGTGGCCTCGCTGCGCAACCTGCTCACCCACGCGCCCCGGATCCCGGTGGACCGGGTGATGACCCGCGATCCGATCGCGGTCCAGCCCGACCAGGACCAAGAGGAGGTGGCGCGGATCGTGGCCCGGTACGACCTCGTGGCCGTGCCGGTGATCGACGACGGCCGCCGGCTGCTCGGGATCGTCACGGTCGACGACGTGGTCGACGTGATCCGGGAGGAGGCGGCCGAGGACATGATGCTGATGGCCGGCGTCTCCGACCCGCTCCGCGATCGGTCGGTGTGGCGACAGGCGGCCTACCGAGCCGGGTGGCTGTTCGCCACCGTCGTTGGCGGGCTCGTTGCGTCCGAGATCGTCGGGGCGTTCTCGGACGTGCTGCGGAAGACCGCGCTCCTCGCCGGCTTCGTCCCGGTGATCATGGGCTCCGGGGGCAACGCCGGGATCCAGTCGGCGACCCTGGCGGTGCGCGGTCTGGCCACCGGCAAGGTTCAGGTTGGGGGAGCCGTCCGGTTCGTGCTCGGGGAGGCGAGGATCGGCGTGTTGCTCGGCACCTGGTTCGCGGTGGTGCTCGGGGCGTTCGGGTGGCTGCGTCACCCCGAGCAGCCGCTGGTCGCGCTGTCGGTCGCGGTGAGCGTGGCCTGCGCGATGGTGTTGGCGACCCTGGTGGGCGCTTCGCTGCCGGTGGCGCTCCAGCGGTCGGGGGTCGATCCGGCGATCGCCACCGGGCCGTTCGTGACCACCGGGGTCGACGTGATCAGCATCCTGATCTACCTCAACGTCGCCCGCTGGCTGCTCGGCGCGTGAGCGACGAGATCGAGGCGGTCGTCGTCGGCGGGATCGACCTCGGGGAGGCCGACCGGCTCCTGCGCCTGGTGTCGGCGACCGAAGGTAGGGGCGCGGTGGTGGCGCGAGGGATGCGCTCGAGTCGCAAGCGGTTCGTGGGCGCGGGCGAGCTCGGGACGCGGCTCCGGATCACACGGGGGCGCTCGACCGGCCTCGCGTCGGCGACGGCGATCGAGCGGCTCGACGGACCGAACCGGGCCCGGACCGAGATCGAGCGGATCGGGCTGCTCGCGTACGGGTGTGAGCTGTGCGCCGCGCTGTGCCCCGAGGGCTCCGCCGCGCCGAAGCTGTACCAGCTGCTGCTGCACTGGCTCGCGTTGCTCGAGGGCGTTCCCCGGCCCGGCGAGGCCTCGAGGATCGCGCTCGAGGCCAAGGCGGCGACCTTCGCCGGGCTGGCTCCCACCCTGACCCACTGCGCGGTGTGCGCAGACCCGCTCGACGACCCGGCGGTGTTCGACGCCGAGATCGGCGGCGGCGCCCACGCGCGGTGCAGCGGGGGGCGGCCGATCGAGGCGGCCGCGCTCCGGGCCCTCGACGAGCTGCGCCGGACACCGCTGGCCGAGACGCCCGAGCGCGCGGCGCCGGGCGGCGCGGAGTGGCTGCTCGCGGACTTCGTGCAACACCAACTCGGTCGGCCCCTCGCGTCGCGGGCGTGGCTCCTGTCGATCGACCGACGATGATACGCAGTGACGATGACGATCGCGCTGACCCTCCTTGGTTGCGAGCCGCCCACCACCCTGCTCACGGGCGCGGTGTACACGAGCCACGACCCGCTGTCCGACGGACTCGCCGGCGCGGAGGTCGCGTTCGTGGACGAGTTCGGTGAGCGGCTCGCCGGCGCGACCACCGACGGTGACGGCGCGTTCGAGGTGGCCGTGCCGTCGTCCGAGTCGCTGTTCGCGGTGATCCGGGCCGAGGGGTACGCGACCAGCACGTTCCCCGGGACGATCGGGATCGAGGCGCGGGCCGAGGTCGCCGACCACGCGCTGTACGGGGTGTCACTGGAGGAGCGGGAGCGGGTCCTGGCGATGTTCGCCGGTTGCCCCGGAGGTGCCCCCGACGGGCCGCTCGTGTTCGGCGAGATCCGCGAGTACGGGATCGCCGACCCGTACACCGGCGAGTCGCCCACCACGAGCCTCGGCACCGCCGACCTGCAGACCGGAGAGGCCCTCACCGAGGGGTGCTACCTCGACGACGAGGGTGGTGCGTTCGACCCGGAGGCCGACTTCACCGGCGCCTCCGGGCAATTTGCGGTGTTCCCCGGCGAGGCCGGGCTGCACGACCTGGTGATCCGGACCCTGGTCGGGCCCGACGAGTACACCGTCGACGTGTACCCGGTGTGGATCGAGGACGAGCCTGCGGTGGTGTCTCCGTGGTGGCCGGCGTGGGCGTCGTTCCCGATCCCACTGTAGGCGGAGGGTCGGCAGACCTCGACGGCGTCGGCAGGTTCACCGATACCTTGTCGCGTGACCTTGCCCGCCGGGGCTCGGTGGCCTAGTCTCTCGGGCGGCCCGACCGTCGCGGGGGGCGTCGCAACACAGCGAGAGGAGTCGATTCATGGGCGAGATGATCACGAAGCCGGACACCAACCCGATCGTGGTGGCCGTGGCCAACCTTTTCTGCCTGGGTGGGGTCGGGTACTACCTCGCCGGCCAGCAGGGAAAGGCGATCGCGGCCATCGTCTACACGATCATCGGGTCGGCGATCACGTTCGGGATGTTGGGCTGGATCCTGCAGCTGGTGTTCGCGTACGACGGCTACCTGATCGGCCAGAAGCTCGCCTCCGGTCAGTCGATCGGCGACAAGGAGAACGGGCTCGACTTCCTCGGGATGCTCCCCGGGTTCAAGTAGGCCGGAGCCGGCTACTGTAGGTCGGATCCCCCGCTCGGTGGGCGCTGTCCACCGAACGGCTGTTCGTGGAGTTCGACCTCGGTGCCGTTCGCAGAGCGATCCGCGGAGGTGGTGGTGACGCACGAGGAACCTCGATTGTTCGGCGAGCGCACGCCTCGCGGAACACTGGGTCCTCGGGTCGGGGAGTGGCACCGGTGATCGACGAGATGCGGGTGAGCCACGGCGTCCCGCTCCGAGTGGCGATCGCCTCCGACGTGGGGCGCGTGCGGGACTCGAACGAGGACTCGTTCGGCCACACCTGGCTGGCCGACGGTACGCTGTTCGTGATGGTGGCGGACGGCATGGGCGGCCACGCCGCGGGTGAGGTCGCGAGCGGGATCGCGGTCCAGGTGCTCGAGGAGGTCGTCGCTCGAGACCCCGACGCGGACCCGCGCGAGCGCCTGTTCAAGGGGCTGCTGGAGGCACACGACGCGATCCTGCAGGAGGGACGGGCGTCCGGGATGCGCGGCATGGGCACCACCGCGATCGTCTCCCTGTGCCTCGGCGCCGAGATCTACGTGGCGTTGGTGGGGGACTCCCGGCTGTACCACGTGCGCAAGGGGCACCCGATGTGGCGGACCTCGGACCACACCCGGGTCCAGATGCTGGTCGAGCAGGGGTTGCTCCAGCAGAGCGAGGTCACCGGCCACGTCGAGTACGGGAAGCTGACCCGGGCGCTCGGCCATCCGAAGATGGCGGATGGGCGGCCGTTGACGCCGGACGTTCTCGCGTCGCCGATCCGCTTGCTGCGAGACGACGCGCTGGTGCTGTGCAGCGATGGGCTACACGACCTGGTTCAGGACGGTGAGATCGGCCAGGCGATCGCGGGACGCGAGCCGGCTGACGCCGCGCGCGAGCTGGTGCGCCTGGCGAACGAGCGCGGCGGACACGACAACGTCACGGTCGCGGTGATCGTCGCAGGGGAGCGGACCTCCGACTACGACGCGTCCTATGTACCGGAGGCCCCGACCTGGGCTCGGACCCCGGTGGCGGCGCCCGAGGTGGCGCCCCCGCCGGTGGCGCGACCGGAGGCGACGTGGTCCGAGCCCAGGTC
>JBEBJC010001087.1:0-2948 GCA_040080105.1 Myxococcota bacterium | reverse complement strand
GCCGGGGACCTCGGCCGCGGTGGTGCCGGTGAGCAGCGCGGCGAACTGGTCGTGGCCGAGGCGCGCGACCACGTCGGTCTCGCGGAACGTGATCAGCAGGTGAGGTCGAGCCCCGGGCCGAGCAGCATCCACCGCGGGGTGGTGGTGAACCGCGATCGGTCAGCGCGCACTGGCCGGCCGCCCGGAGCTCCCGGTCGAACAGCACCAGGGTCGCCCCCGCTCGCACCGCCAGCGGGCCATCGATCGGCGTCCCGCCGAAGTGACCGACGAACCAGCGCCCTTCCGAGGCCGCCGAGGAGTGCCCCCGGCGTGCGGAGCGGGATACGAGCCAGCCAGGCTGGGAGCGAAGGTGAGGGCCTGGCCGACGACCTCGTCGGAGTGGACAACGCAACAAGAGGGTTCGATGTCGAGCACCGACGAGCTCGCAGCCTTCGCGGCGGACCTGGAGAGCGTCCACGTGGAGCGCAAGGCCTCCTTCAAGCCCGCCAAGAGCGCGATCGAGGAGGCGATCTGCGCTTTCTCGAACGATCTCGCGGCGACGGGCAAGGCGGGCATCGTGCTCGTCGGCGCGGATGATCGGACCGGTGCCCCAACGGGCATCGTCGTGACCGACGAGCTCCTCCGCGAGATCACCGACATCCGGAGCGCCGGGAACATCCTGCCGCCGCCCCTCCTGACGGTCTACAAGGCAACCCTCCTGGACCGAGACGTCGTCGTGGTGGAGGTGGCGCCCAGTCAGGATCCACCGGTGCGCCTGCGTGGACGGGTCTGCGTGCGTGTCGGGCCTCGAAAAGGCACAGCCACGCGTGAAGAAGAGCGAATTCTCAACGAGCGGCGCCGGGCCGCCGACCGACCGTTCGACCAGCGAGCCGTGGCGGGAGCCACCCTCGACCAGATCGACCTGACACGGCTTCGCCAGGAGTACCTCCCGCTGGCGATCGACGCCGAGACCCTGGCAGAGAACCAGCGGCCCATCGAACATCAGCTCGAGTCGCTGCACTTGGCCGATCCGGCGGGCATCCCGAACGCCACGCTCCTGCTCCTCTACGGAGCCGATCCTCGCGCAAGCCTGCCGGGGGCCTATGTCCAGTTCGTTCGGTTCGAGGGTGTCTTGGATACGGATCCGGTGCTCGACCACAAGGAGATCAACGGCACCGTCCCAGGCGTGTTGCGCGCGCTCAACGACCTCATCGGTCTCAACGTCCGCCTGCGCCTGGATCCGACTGCATCGCCCCATGTCGAGCGTCCGGACTATCCTGCTGCCGCTCTCAAGCAGCTCGTCGGCAATGCGGTCATGCACCGCACCTACGAAGTGACGGCACCGGTCCGCATCTACTGGTACGCGGACCGCGTCGAGATCGAGAGTCCCGGCGGCCTATACGGGCGAGTAAACGAGGGTAACTTCGGTCAGCGCGGCGCAACGGACTACCGGAACCCGACGTTGGCCGCCGGGCTCAAGGTGCTGGGTTTCGTCCAGACCTTCGGGATTGGCATCAACATCGCCAGAAAGGCGTGCGCAGACAACGCCAACCCGCCGCCCGAGTTCGCGTTCGGCCCATCTCACGTGCTGTGCACGGTCAGGGCTGCTCCATGACGACCACGGTCGCCTTCTTCAACAACAAGGGCGGAGTGGGCAAGACCACGCTGGTCTACCACTTGGCACACATGTTCGCCGAGCTCGGGCGCCGGGTGCTCCTGCTCGACCTCGACCCGCAGTCGAACCTGACGGCGATGTGCCTGTCCGAAGAGAGGCTCGAGGAGATCTGGCCGGACACCTCCGATCACCCCAAGACGATCCTCGGTTGCATCAGACCCATCCTCAAGGGAATCGGGGACGTCGGCACTCCAGAAGTCGTCGAGATCGGGGACGGTATCGCGCTCGTCCCGGGTGACCTCGGTCTGTCCACCTTCGAGGACCGCCTGTCCGACGCTTGGCCTCGCGCCCTCGACGGTGACGAAGCCGCCTTCCGAACTCTGTCCGCGTTTCATCGCGTCGCTCGACTGGCGCGAACGAAGCTCGGGGACCCCGACCTGGTGCTCGTCGACGTCGGGCCGAACTTGGGCGCGATCAACCGCGCCGCGCTCCTCGCAGCAGATTTCGTGATCACTCCCCTTGCACCTGACCTGTTCTCGATTCAGGGTCTCCGCAACCTCGGCCCGACGCTGAAGAGTTGGCGTCACGGTTGGGGTGACCGGCTCGACCGCAACCCGACGTCGGACCTCGACTTGCCCAGTGGGCGAGTGGAGCCGCTGGGGTACATCGTGATGCAGGCCGGAATGCGCCTCTCACGGCCGGTCAGGGCCTACGAGCGGTGGGTCTCCCGCATCCCAGGGGAGTACAGCCGGGCGATGCTGGGCAAGGAAGGCACCGCCCCGTCGTTCGACAGCGACTCCGCCTGTCTCGGCGTGATGCGCCACTATCAAAGCCTGATGCCCCTCGCCCAGGACGCGCAGCGGCCGATGTTCCAGTTGCGCCCCGCGGATGGGGCCATCGGCGCCCACATGGACGCGGTCCGGCGCTGCGGCGATGACTTTCGGCGTCTCGCCGGAAGGGTCCTCGACCGCGCGACGCTCGCCTCGACGACGCGGTGACCTGCGCTACCGCGTCGACGCCGACCCGCGCCACACCGCGGTCCCGCCGAGCCCGTCGTCGACCACCACGTACAGCTGCGCGGGTCCCGCCTCGATCGGCGCGTACCAGCCGACCGTTCGACGAAGGGGAGGACCTGCTGCTGTCGCCGACCCCCGAGGCCGAGGCCGCGCTCGATCGGCTCACCGCCGCGCTCGACGCGACGGTCGACGACCTCACCCGGTGAGGTCGGCCTCGGCGTCGGCCAGCAGCTCGGGCAGCCGCGGGTGACGCGTGGGCTCGTACTGGGTGTGCCCGGCGCGGAACGCCAGCGCGTATCGGCTCCCCGGCCGGCCGTTGTGGGCGTCGAGCACCGCCC
>JBEBJC010000127.1:0-13431 GCA_040080105.1 Myxococcota bacterium | reverse complement strand
AGGCGGGTGGGCTCGAGCCCGGGGACGAGCTACGGAGGGAGGACGGGAGCCGGTCTTGGGTCCGTTCGGCGTCGGAGCGCGCGGGCACCTTCGCGGTGTTCAACCTGGAGGTGGCGGAGGTCCACACCTACTTCGCGGCCGGCGTGCTGGTGCACAACGGCAACGACTGTGTGGGGGGCGGTGCCTCAAAGGGCTCCGGTGGGGCGAGGTTCATCGGTGAACCCAACGGGACGCTCGTAGACACGGTTGCGACGCCACCCGGCAGCTACAAGCAGCCGGGGCGCGCGGTCGCGAAGCCGCCGCTCGCACCGACATCCTTCAGCCGTCGGGTGATCACGGTGCGGGGGCGACGCACACGCACCAGCCGATCATCGACACCAGCCCGACCGGCAAGGAGTACCTGCGCGGGCTGGATGAAGGGCAGCCCGTCACATACGACGAAGTTCAGAACATCATGAGTGGGGCCGCAAAACCCGCCGATCCGAAGGGTCGCTGATGGATCGTCGATCCCTTGCGCTCTCCAACATGAAGGACGTGTTGCGCCGCTTCGTGAGGGGCGAACTCGACGTCCCTGGCTTCGTCCAAGCCTACGACACGCTGTTCGCTCCCTTCGACCCTGAACCCGACTCGCTCCAAGGGCTCGATCAGGCGGCGGTACACGAGTCCGAGGTCTTCTCTGGCTTCCTCCAGGGGACATGGGGAGGAGCGAACCCCAATGTCCCTCGGCGAACGGACTGGAGGTACGGCATCGACGTCGAGCCATACTCCTGGGTAGATGCGGAAGCGTTCCGTGCCTTCATCCGCGAGACCCTCTCCCGCGAGGGGATCGATGTCGGGCTCCCACCGTCGGGCTGACGCCTTTCGTTGGTCACCAAGGACAACCTTTGCCGATTTTCCCAGTCAAAACGTCACATCGCCAGTCGTTCGGCGCCAGGGATCGGCCTCTCGGATACCCCGATCCGCCGCCGTCCCGTGGGCCACCTCGCGTGGTACATGCGCCCTGTCTCACCCAGCCGGACAGCACGTTCTCGTTGATGGCGAACCCCTCGCCTCTTCGAGCGCGACTTCCCCGAGGTCGTTGCCGAGGCGCCAGTTCCACCACGCGAGCGTACGCTCGTTGATGCCGTGCTCGCGGGCGTAGGCGCGGACGGAGAGGCCCGAGCGTCGGGCGCGGCGGACGATGGGCTGCCAGCGAAGTTCGGCGGGCGTGGGCATGCGGCTCGTCCCCACCCTCACTGGGTGATCGGCCGCCGGCCTGCCTGGGTCTGGATACGGCGCGAACGGAGGCTGGTGGGCGGTGCGTCTTCTGCGGTGAAGGAACCACCGTCGAGGGTGGCCGCCTTCAGGGTCAGACCGACCACGCGATCCCGAAGTCCCTCGATGGGAACAACACCATCGACAACGCCCAACACGCCTGCGCGGACTGCAACGTGCGAAAAGGCACACAGACGACCGAGGAGTTCCTCGGTCATCAGTGAGGACGAACGTGGGTGAGCCGAGGATGATCGAGTGTGCCGACCACGGCCCACGACCGGAGACCTTCGTGTGCCAGCACTTGGCGTTGAGCCTGCGGACGCGGAAGCCCGTGGGGTTCTTCTGGGCCCCGGGCTCCAAGGAGCGGCCCGACGCCTGGTGCAACGAGTGCAACCAGCGCGTGAAGGCTGCCGGTGGGATGTGGGTCGAGGAGGCAGCCGAGAAGCTCGGCGTAAGGCTCATCTGCGCGGGGTGCTATGACGACCTGCGCGAACTCAACCTGCCGAAGAAGCCGCAGGGTGCATCGAATCTGCCCGAGGGGTAGCAACGTGACGCCGCAGTTTTCAACGCGGTTTCAGTGCGACATGCTCACCTGTCGCCCGCCACTCAGGCGCCGGCGGGCGCCGCAGGCAGCAGACGCGCAATGCCGTGCCGCGCTTCGTTCCAGTCAGCGGCCGGCTCCGCGGCAAGGGCGCGGCTCCACGCCAGCAGCTGGCTCACCGGGGGTTCGGGCAGCCGCCGCAGCGCCGCTTCGACGCAGCCCACGAACTCGTCCGACGACACGGTGCGCAGGTCGTTCGGCAGCGCGGGTGCGGCTGCGTGCAGCCGGCGCTCGAAGCGCTGCAGCACACGCAGTTGCAGGTAGGCCGCGGTCAGGCGCTGCTGAGCGGCCTGCATCAGCCCTTCCTGGGCCTCGGGGATCGCCTCGTAGGCCTTCCAGCAGGCGACCAGCTCGTCACAGTAGATGTCCTCGAGCGGCCGCCGGCGCTGTGGCCACCAGTCGGCCAGGGCCTGCTGCAGCCGCTCGAAGGGCGCAGTCTCGGCTGCCGCCAGCCCCGTCAGCGGCGCGGGGGGCAGATGAGCCAGCAGCAACACGGCCCAGGGCGCGGTGTCGTTGCGGTACAGCGCCATCAGTTCGGCGGCGGGGAGGAGGGGCTGGTCCACTGGGGTCCTCGGGTCGTTCGTCCATGCTGCCCGAACTCCGCAGGACGGAGTCCGAGGACCGGATGATCTACAGGCCGCCGAGCAGCGACCGGGTGAGGCTGCGGTGGAGCTTCGTCGCCTTGCGCGCCTCGTCCGCGTGCAGCTCGAGCCACAGCGCGACCGCCGCCCGCCCCTTCGTGGCGCCGGCCGCGATCTCGTCCCGCGCCAGCAGCGCCGAACCGGCAGGGGCGCACCCCGCGAGCGCGAGCGCCACCGCGCCGTCGGCCGACCCCAAGCACGCGAGCTCGGGCGGCAGCGCGATCTGCCCGCGGGCCAGCCCGACCGGGGGCGCGGCGCCGTACCACCGCTGCCCGTGCGCCGCGAGCAGCTCGAGCGCCAGGTCCGCCGGGTGCGGGGCGTCGGCCAACGCCTCGACCAGGGACCGCTCGTCGGGGCCTTCACCGCCCTCGGTCAACGCCGGGCACCGCCAGCCCGGGGGCGCGGCCGAGGTCCACACCGCCGCTCGCTCGGCCTCCGCCGCCGCCTGCGCCGCCGGCCACACCTGCGCCCGCACCGCCGAGCCCGCGGGCAGCTCGGTGGTCATCCGCCGCGCGAGCCGCTCGGCCCGCTCCGGCGGGAGGGCGGACCGCGCGACCTCCTCGGTCGCGATCCGACACGCGAGGTCGAAGTCGTCGACCACGAGCTCGGCCGGGGTGGCGCAGGCGAACACGGACAGCAGCAGCGTCATTCGTGCACCTATCCGGTGAACCCTGGGTTGCACCGGCGCGCGACCCCGGCGGGCGAGGGTATCGATCCTCGGGGGTGGGTGTGATCGGCTGGGTGTACCTCCTGGGCGCGATCGTCGCCGAGGTGTCCGCCACCGCGGCGCTGCGCGCGTGTGAGGGGTTCACCCGCCCGCTGCCGTCCGCGGGGGTGGTCGCCGGCTACGTCGTCGCGTTCGCGCTGCTGTCGCGCACGCTGGACCACCTGCCGCTGGGCGTGGCGTACGCCGCGTGGGCGGGCCTCGGCACCGGCGGCGCGGTGCTCGCCGGGTGGTACCTGTACGGGGAGCGCGTGGGGTGGTCCACGCTGTTCGGCGTCGCGCTCGTGATGACCGGCATCGCCCTGCTCCAAGCGGATCGCCAAGCGGATCGCGCCGCCCCGTAGGGCGTACACTGGCGCCCGTGTCGACCGACCCCCCCTCCACCTCCGCCGCCCCGTCCCGCGCGACCATCGTGGTCGACGAGCTGCCGGCGGAGTCGTCCTCCGACGCGACGTCCGAGACCGGCCTCGGGCTCGAGCTCGTCGGCAAGGCCGGTGAAGGCTCGATGGGCGAGGTGCTGATCGCCACCGACCGCGACCTGGACCGCACCGTCGCGTTCAAGGTGATGCACCCCGAGCTCGCGGCGCGGCCGGGGCTGGCCGAGCGGTTCTTCGCCGAGGCGCGGATCGCGGCGCGGCTCGATCACCCCGGGATCGTGCCGATCCACGGCCTCGTGCGCAGCGACGACGGGCGCCTCGGGTACACGATGAAGCTGGTGCGCGGCCGCACGCTCGCTCAGTGGATCGCCGACGTGGCGCGGGTGGCGCCCGGGGTGAAGCTCGGGGAGGACGTGCGGCTCGAGGTGCGGCTCGAGGTGTTCCTCAAGCTGTGTGACGCGGTGGGCTACGCACACGACCAAGGGGTGGTGCACCGCGACCTGAAGCCCGAGAACGTGATGCTCGGCGATCACGGCGAGGTGTACGTGATGGACTGGGGGTTGGCGGCCTCGCCCGACGAAGCGGCGCCGTCCGGCGGGACCCCCGGGTTCGTCCCTCCCGAAGGAGGGGCCGCGCCGGAGGCCGATCTGTACGCGCTCGGAGTGGTGCTGCGCGAGCTCGCCACCCTGACCGACGGCCGGGTCCCCGCCGGGAGCGAGCCGCGGTACGATCGGCGCGGCGAGGTGGTCCCACGCGAGCTCGGCGCGATCGTGGCCCGCGCCACCGCCCCGCTCGCCCGCGCCCGGTACCCGTCGGTGCGCGCGCTCGCCGACGACGTGCGCAGGTTCCTCCGGGGCTCGGCGGTCGAGGCGCTGCCCGACGACGGCTGGCGCGCGCTCCTGCGGTGGATCGGCCGGCACCGCCAACTGGTCGCCGGGATGTTGGTGCTGTCGTTCACCGCCGGGTTCGCCGGCGTCGGCTGGACCCAGCGGGCCCGGTGGCGCGAGCGGACCGAGGCGGCGGTGGCGCAGCAGGCCCTCGCGCAGCGGGTCGGGGACACCGCGACCCGCGCGGCCGAGCTCGACGCACGGCTCGCGCGGTACCAAGGGCTGGCGCAGACGTTCGGGGCGGTGGCGCTCGAGCGGTGGCGCGACGGCAAGGCCCACCGCGGCCCGGTGTACCTCGCGGAGGACTTCCGCGACCCGGCGCGCGCCCCGCCCGACCTGGCGCCGTCGGAGGCGTACGGCACGCCGATCAGCGCCGGCTCCCCGGTGGTGATGGTCGCGCTGCACGACCCGCCGCACCTCGCCGCCGCGGCCCGGGTCGCGACCCTCGGCGCGGTCGCCCGCGGGCTGTTCGAGCTCGGCCACAGCGCGCCGCCGCCGGCGTACCTGTCGGTGGCGTTCGAGGACGGGGTGTGGCTGTCGTACCCCGGCCACGGCGCGTTCCCGCCGGGGTACGACGCGCGCGAGCGGCCGTGGTACACGACCGCGGCCGCCGCCACCGGCCCGGTGTGGAGCGCCCCGTACGTCGACAGCTCGGGCCTCGGGCTGCTGCTGCCGTGCTCGGTGCCGCTGCGCGACGCCGGCGCGCTGGTGGGGGTCGCGGCGGTGAAGCTCCCGCTCTCGGCGGTGACCGCCGATCTGGTGCAGGTCGAGGGCGGGGAGGGGTTCGTGCTCGACCGCGAAGGCCGGATCGTGCTGCGCGGCACCCAGGCCACCGACGCGCCCCCGGCGCTCGACAACGAGCAGGTCGTGTTGCCCCTGTTCGACCTGCCCGAGGTGGTGGAGGCGGTGCGGGCGGGACAGCCCGGGGTGACCCGCGCGGGGTCGGAGCTGGTGGTGTGGCAGCCGCTGGTGGACCTCGGGTGGGCCTACGTCGTCCGCGGCGACGAAGGCGTGCTGCGCGCCGCCGCGCGGTCGAGATAAGGGGGCGCGTGCGGATCGTGTTCACCATCAGCCGCGCGGCGTCGGTCGACGAGACCTGGACGACCGTCCACCTGGCCCGGATCGCGCTGCTGCGCGGAGACCAGGTGCGGTTCGTGGAGCCGTGGGACTTCGAGGTCGACACCGGGCGGGTGATCGCGCGCGCCCACGCGTTCGACGCCCCCACCAGCGCCGACGAGCTCGCGCGGACGCTGGTGGCGCGCCAGGCGGAGCGCCGGTACGTCGACCTCGATCGGGTCGATCTGATGCTGCTCCGGGCGGCGCCGCTCGACGACGTGGTGTTGACGTTCGGCGCGATGGCGCAGGACCGCGGCGTGGCGGTGATCAACGATCCGGCCGGGCTGCTGCGGGTGTCGCACAAGGGATGGCTCGCGTCGCTGCCGGGCGTGCGCACCCCGCCCTCGCTCGTGACCCGCAGCCGCGCGAGCAGCCACGGGTTCTACCAGGGGCAGCCCCACGGGGTGGTGGTGAAGCCCGCGCGCGGCAGCGGCGGGCGCGGGGTGAGCCACGTGGCCCCCGGAGACGCCGAGGCGCTCGACGTGGCGTTCGAGCAGGCGCGCGAAGGTGGTGACGGGTACGTGGTGGTCCAGCAGTACCTCCCGACCGCCGACGCGGGCGAGAAGCGGTTGGTGTGGCTGGACGGCCGGGTGATCGGGGGGTACCTGAGGCGCCGTGCGCCGGGCGAGTTCCGGCACAATCTGAAGCGGGGCGGCCAGGCCGAACCGACCGACATCACGGCCGAGGACGACACGCTGGGCGCGCAGCTCGCCCCGCACCTCCTGAAGGCTGGGATCCGGTTGGCCGGCCTCGACGTGATCGGAGGCCACTTGATCGAGGTCAACGCGCTGAACCCGGGCGGGGCGTTCCACACGGACCGCCTGACCGGCAGCCATTTGGGCGAGCGGATCCTCGACTCTCTCACCGCGCGCGCCCCGGGCGCGGCGGTTTCGGTGAGCGCATGACCAAGAAGCAGATCCTCGACGCCCTGGCGCGCGGTGACTCCCTCGCCGACGCGGACCTCCGCGGCCTCGACCTGACCGCGATGGTGTTCGACGGCGCCGACCTGCGCCGGGCGAAGCTCGCCGAGTGCAACCTGTCGCGCGCCACGTTCCGGTCGGCCGACCTGTCCGGGGCGAGCCTGTGGCACTCCGAGCTGCGCGAAGCGTGCTTCGACGAGTCGAACCTCGAAGAGGCCGACTTCGACTTCGCGAACATCGACGGCTGCACCTTCCGCAACGCCAAGATCAAGAAGGCGATCTTCCCCAACCCGCGGATCACGCTCGACGAGATCAACGCGTCGGTCCGCACCGGACGCCGGGTGAAGGTCGAGCCCAAGCACCTCGACGAAGATTTCTAGCGTCCCGGGCCCGCGCGGGTGGAACCCACCGGCGCGCGCGCGGTCCGACGACGAGGAGCGAAATGGGCCATCCCCTCCCGGATGCCGAGCTCGTCAGGAGGTTCAAGGACGGGGATCGGAGCGCGTTTGCCGAGCTCGTTCGCCGGTATCAGGATCGCGTGTACACGCTGTGCCTGCGGTGGATGGGCGACGCGAACGTGGCCGAAGAGGTCGCGCAGGACGTGTTCCTCGCGCTGTATCGGTCGCTGCCCGGCTTCCGGGGCGACGCGCAGCTGTCGACCTGGGTGTACCGGGTGGTGGTCAACCACTGCAAGAACCGTCGGTTGTACCGGCGGAGGCGGCAGATGGACCACCACGAGCCGCTCGAGGGCGAGCGCTCCGACGACGGTCCAGAGCGGCAGATCGCACACGAGGGTCCCGGGACCGACGCGTCGTCGCACGCGAACCAGGCGGAGGCGCTGCTCAACGAGGCGCTCGCCCTGCTCGACGAGGAACAGAGGAGGATCATCGTGTTGCGCGAGGTACAGGATCTCTCGTACGAGGAGATCGCGGATCTGTTGGAGCTGCCGAGAGGTACAGTGAAGAGCCGGCTCCACCGGGCGCGGTCGGAGCTCGCCACGGTGTTGGCCCGCAAGCTGAAGAAGGAGGACGTGCTGTAGCGATGCGCCGTGAACCCGCCAATTCCGGTCCTCGGACTCCGTCCTCCGGGGAGGTCCCCGACGATCTGTCGGCCTGGCTCGACGGTGAGCTCGGACCGGACGAAGCCGCTGCGCTCGAGGCCGAGCTCGAGCGCGATCCGGCGTTGAAGGCGGCGGCGGAGGAGCTCGAGCAGGTCGTCGCGTTCGTGCGTCGCGCAGGGCCCGCGCACGCCCCGGCCGGGTTCGCCGAGCGGGTGTTGGCGCAGGTGGAGGCCGAACAGGCGCGCGCGACCGGCTCGGGGTGGGCGTGGCTCCGGCGCCCGTGGGGTGTGCCGCTCGAGGGGTGGGCGCTCGGCCTGGCGGCGGCGGCGGCGGTGCTGCTCGCGCTGCTGCCGAGCCGCGCCCCGGTCGACGACGGAGCCCCGCGCGAGGTGTCTCCCGCCGCGCTCGACGTTCCGGCCGCGCTCGAGGTGCCGCCTGCGGCCGCCCCCGAGATCATCGGCCGGGCCTCGGTGGGTGAGAAGAGCGTCCCGTCGCGCGCGGTGCCGTCGACGGGGACGGCCGACCCGGGCAAGGCGATCGACCCCGTCGCCTCGGTGGCGAAGGGCGTGGTCGAGCCCGATCCGGTGGCGGGCGCCGACGCCGCGAAGCCGTACACCCTCGCTCCGACGGACGGCGCTCCGGGCACAGCCGACCCCGCGCCGACGGGTGTGGTCGGGGCGCCGGTCCAGCTGGTGATCGCCGCCGGGGATCCCGGGGTGAAGCGCGAGGTGATGGCGGTGGCCGCCCGGTACTCCGGCACCGCCCGCCAAGGTGGCCTGCCGGTGACCACCGCCAAGATGTCGGGCACCACCGAGACGCTGTCGGTCACCCTGCCCCAGGCGGAGCTCACCGCGTTCACCGGCGCGCTGCGCGACCTCGGGTACGACGTGACCCTCCACACGTCCGAGGGCCTGGTGGGCGGTGGGTCGGTCGAGGTGGCGATCGAGCTCCGGCTGACCGGCGCCGAGGCGGGCACCCGCCCCGTCGACGTGCCGTCACCGGCGTCCGACCGATGATCTGGCTGACTGCGTGTGGGGAGGCGCCGGTCCCGCTCTCCCCGGTCGACGGGTCCGCGCGGGTGCAGGTCGTGGTCGGCGCCGACGAGCAGACCGTGTTGTCGCGAACCTTCGTGGTGTCGGCGACCGCCCCGGTCGAGGGGGAGCTCGTGTGCGTGAGCCCCGCCGATCCGCTCGAGGACCACCACCTGCCGTTCGCGGGCACCGCTGGCGTGCTGCGGCTCGACGGCCTGCTCGCCGACACGCCGTACGACTGCGAGCTCGGGTCGAGCTGGAGCGGCTCGTTCCGCACCGACCCCCTGCCCGAGGGGATGCCCGTGCTCCGGGTGTCCGGCGACCGCGAGCTCGCCTCGTCCGACGAGGGCTACGTGTTGTTCGGGCACTGGAAGCTCGGCGAGGCGTACCCCGAGGTGCAGCGCCAGATCTTGGTCGACGGGGACGGGCGGGTCCGGTGGTACCTAGGCTTCCCGGACGCCCGCACGGGCGGCGTGGCCGGCCAGTGGGGCGACGGGTGGGTGGTCGCGGGCGGTGGGCAAGGCCTGTCGCCCGGGGTGTGGACCCGCGCGGGCGCGCCGCTGTTCCAGGTCCCCGAGGCGGTCCAAGCTGACCCCG
Organism: Myxococcota bacterium; assembly: GCA_040080105.1. GTDB lineage: Bacteria > Myxococcota_A > UBA796 > UBA796 > JACKER01. The sequence goes on along the minus strand of JBEBJC010000127.1, from coordinate 4,223 downwards.
GGTACCACCACGAGGCGTTCCTGACCGCCGACGGGTGGCTGGTGACGCTGCAGGGCGTCGACAACAGCGGCGGCGGCCTGTCGTTCATCGGGTTCCGGGTCGAGGCCACCGATCCGGCGACCGGGGTCGTCGAGTGGTCGTTCGACAGCCAGCTGTGGGTCGACGCCGGCGTGTTGCCGCTGCCCGAGGGCGACGACCTCGACCCGTACCACGCGAACGCGGTCTCGTGGGTCGACGACGACCCGGAGGGGCCGGCGGTGTGGGTGTCGCTGCGCGGGCTCCAGCGGTTGATGCGGATCGACCGGATCACCGGGGAGGTCACCGGGTTCCTCGGGTCGGGCGCGGGCGGCAAGCTGCTCGGCCGCGACGGCGAGGTGCTGCCGGATCCGGCGTGGTTCTGGGGCCAACACGCCCCGGAGTTCCGCGGCGAGGACCTGTGGGTGTACGACAACGGCGCGAGCCGCCCCGGGACCCAGCAGGTGTCGCGGGTGATGTGGCTGCGCCGGCTCGACCCCGAGAACACCCAGCTCCTGTGGGAGTGGAGCGAGCCCGGGTGGTACGAGCCGAACTTCGGCTCGGTGAACGCCCTGCCCGACGGTCACGTGCTGGTCGGGACCGGGCACTGCGCCGACTGCGGCGACCCCGGCGACGTGGCGTGGATCGCCGAGATCGATCCGACCACCAACGCCGTGGTGTGGCGGTTCGACTTCACCCGCGACGACGACACGTTGTACCGCGCCGCCCCGGTCGACGGCTGCTCGTTGCCGAACCGCCGGTACTGCCGGTCCTCGGACGGGGGCCCGTGACCCGCGGGGTCGCCGCGGTGGCGCTCGGGTGCCTGCTCGCGTGCTCCGGGTACGTGTCGCGGGTCGAGCCGACCGCGCCCGAGCTGCCGCCGAACGTGCTGGTGGTGGTGCTCGACGACGTGGGGCGCGACCGGGTGCGCGCGTTCGGCGGCCTCGGCCCGCCCACCCCGACGCTCGACGCGCTCGCCGCCGAAGGGGTGAAGTTCCCGCACACCTGGTCGATGCCGGTGTGCTCGCCGACCCGCGCGTCGATCCTCACCGGCCGGTACCCGCACCACACCGGGATCGGCCGGATCGTCGACTCGTGGAAGGACGAGCCCGAGCTCGCCGAGGCCGAGATCACGTTGCCCGAGATGCTCGGGCGGTCCCGCTGGACCTGGGACTCGTCGATGGTCGGCAAGTGGCACCTCGGCTCGCGCCGCTCGGGTCCGCCCGAGACCCACCCCGGCCGCCAGGGGTTCCGGTGGTGGGCCGGCACCCTCGGGAACCTGCGCGACAGCTACGGCGACGGAAAATCGGCGGAGTGGGGCTACTTCCGTTGGATGAAGAACACCAACGGCCAGGTGGCGGAGGCCAGCGGCTACGTCACCACCGACACCGCCGACGACGCGATCGACCGGATCGGCGCGATGACCGAGCCGTGGCTGTTGTACGTCGCGTTCAACGCCGCCCACTTCCCGACCCACGTGCCTCCCGACGAGCTGCACTCGTTCGATCGGCTGAAGGAGTCGAGCGACGACGCCGACAAGTACGACGCGGCGCTCGAGGCGGTCGACCAGGAGCTCGGGCGGGTGTTGGCCGCGATGTCGCCCGAGCTTCGGGCGCGGACCTACGTGTTCGTGGTGGGGGACAACGGGACCCCCGACTTCGCCGTCCGCCCGCCCGACGACCCCGAGCGGGCCAAGGGGTCGGTGTACGAGCTCGGGGTGGGCGTGCCGCTGGTGGTGACCGGCCCCGGGGTGAGGCGGGGAGCGCGCAGCGACGCGCTGGTGTCCACCGCCGATCTGTTCGCCACGGTGGCCGAGATCGCCGCGGTCGAGCCGTCCGCGCTCGGTGTGCCGATCGACGGGGTGTCGTTCCTCACCTCGACCCGGAACCCGTCGCTGGCGGGGGAGCGGCGCGCGCTGTTCACCGAGAAGCTCCGCTCGGGCGACGGAGACGGGGAGGGCAGGGAGCAGCAGGCGGTCAGCGACGGCCGGTACACCCTGATCGTGGACCGCCGGAAGGGCGGGCAGGTCGAGTCGTTGTACGACGGCGAGCGCGATCCGCGGCAGAGCCGGGACCTGCTCGAGCGGAGCCGCGGGCTCGATCCGGAGGCCCAGGCGGCGTACGACGCGCTCGCGGCCGAGCTCACTCGCCTCCGCTCGGACTGAGCAGCCGGTCGACCGCCCGGTGGAACGCGTCGGCGTCGACGAACGCGAGGTACAGCGCGACCATCGTGACCGAGAACGTGCCGACCGGCAGCAGCACGTAGAACGCCGCGTGCAGCGCGAGCCCCGCGATCAGGGCCGCGCCGCGGACCCGCGGCACCCACAGCGCCACCGCGAGGGTGTACTCGAGCGCCACCGCGCCCGCGCCGCCGACGAAGAACAGCAGCCGGGCCCACCCCGGCGAGGTCCAGTCACTCGTCCAGTACAGCTCGACGAAGATCTGCTCGAGCCGCGCCCCGCTCAGGAACGGCAGGTTCGTCTTGTCGAACGCCGACCAGAAGTACACGGTGGACACCTGCAGCGCGATCAGCCCCACCGCCCAGCTCGGCCCGCGCTCGGGTGGCGGCGGTAGCCCCGCCGCGCGCGCCCGCGACACCACGAGCCACCGGTCGAGCGAGAAGCTCGCGCTGCACGGGGTGAGCGCGAGCAGCGCGAACGACTCGCCCAGCAGCGTGGTGTGGTGGTGCGCCCAGTCCTCGACCCCCCACGCCCGGCCGTAGCCGAACACGATCACCGCCATCACCCCGGCGGTCGCCGCGGTCGCGAGCCGCCCGTACCACCCGACGAGCATCCAGGTGGTGCAGGTGAAGAACGCGAGCGACAGCGCGAGCCGGTCGGGTGACAGGTCGTGGTACGGGAGCAGCTCCTCGCCCCACCGCGACCACGCGATCAGCGGCAGCAGCACCCGCAGCAACCCCATCGGCCGGGTGGACCGCTCGGCGGTGAGCCAGCTCATCGGCGCTTCCCCCGCTTCCCGCGGACGGGGGCCGCGGGTCGAGCCTGCGCCGGGTCACACAGAGCGACCTCGGGGCTGAACGGCACCACCCACGCGCCCCTCGGCCGGGACCCGCAGCGCACCTTGGCGCGCAGGTCGACCCCTGGGAGCCGCTCGCACAACGTCGCCGCGGCGGCGCGCACCCCGGCCTCACCGTGCAGGATCTTCACCGCGTCGGGCGCCTCCCACGCCACCGGGTGGCCGAGCGTGGCGAGCCGGTCGATCGGCGCGCCGTCGGCCGAGGACCACGACACCTCGCACACCTCTCGCCCCGGCGACGCGTACATCCGCCACGCCATCGTGGTGGGCGGGCGCGCGCGGCCCAGCACCTGCTCGAACACGCCGCCGAGCTGGAGGTGGACCGCGATCGCGGTGAACACGGCGAGCCGGCCGAGCGACAGGCGGTCGAGGGACATCGGGTGCCCAAGTAGCCGCGCCGCGGCGCTCAGTCGAGGTGGATCGGCCGCCGGGTCAGCACCACATCGAACGCCTCGCCCTCGCCGGTCAGGCCCTCGAGCCGCACCGAGCTGCCGGCCTCTCCGATGCCGTGCTGGAGGAAGTCCTCCTGGTCCATCCCCTCGGTGGACTGGCCGTCGATCAACAGGATCTGGTCCCCGTGGGACAGTCCGGCCTCTGCGGCGGGGGTGCCGGGGCGCGCGTCGAGCACCGACACCGCCGAGCCGGTGGCGCGGAACGTGATCCCCATCCCGGCCGGCTCGAACGTGGGCACCGCCAGGTCGACCTGGGTGTCGACGCCCGCGCGGGGATCGAGGTCGACCCACGCCCCGGGCAGGCGGAGCGCGCCCTGTTGACGCCACGCGCGCATCGCGCACCGCTCGGGCTCGATCTCGGCGAAGAACTCGCCGTCGGCGTCGACCGGGGTGCCCGAGTACGGCGACAACCCGCACCCTTCGAGCACGACCGCGCCGTCCGGGAGCTTCTCCGCGCCGCGGACCCGCCCGTACACGGCGGCGCGCGCAGGCTCCGGCGGGCCCCCTTCGGTGAGGGGTGAGACCCCCTCGGGCGCGGGCGCGACCCGCGCCGTCGGAGGGGTGGCGCGCGGCGCCCGCTTCTGGCGCGGCACCTTCGGGTGGTTCGCGGCGGCGACCTTCGGCGGCGGCGGATCTTCGCCCACGAGGCCCCACCCGAGCCACGCGGCGAGCGCGAGGATCGTCACGGCCAGCACGTACGGGGCGGCGCGTCGCATCGACG
>JBEBJC010001086.1:0-2959 GCA_040080105.1 Myxococcota bacterium | reverse complement strand
GCCGACGCGTGCGCCGATCACCGGCACACCGCTCGCGAGCGCCTCGAGCGCACTCAGGCCGAAACTCTCGCTCTCGGACGGGAAGACGTAGAGATCGGCCGAGGCGAGGAGCGGCGCGACGACGTCGATCTTGCCGAGGAACCGGACGTCGGCGCTCACGCCGAGCGATCGTGCCTCTTCCTCGGCCGCGCCGCGCTCCGGTCCGTCGCCGACCATGACGAGGACGCTCGGGACCCGTTCGCGCACCTTCGCGAAGACGCGGACGACGTCGCGCACGCGCTTCACGGGACGGAAGTTCGAGATGTGCATGAGCACCTTGCGGCCCCCGCCGAGGTCCTTCCGCAACGCATCGCCGTGATGCGACCGTTCGAAGACCACCGGGTCGACGAAGTTCGGGATCACCTCGATCGGCCGCTCGAGCCCGAGCGCTGCGAGCGCGGCGTCGCGCAGGAACGCCGACGGGGTCGACACGGCGTCACTCGCGGCCACCACGTGCCGGAGCAGCCCCCGCAGCGCACCGTCGACCGCGAGCTCGGTGACGTCGGTGCCGTGCAGGGTCGTGACCAGGCGCACCCCGCCGCCCACCAGCTCGCGCGCCATCCACCCGCTCACCGCGTGGGGCACCGCGTAGTGGGCGTGGATCACGTCGATCGACTCCTGTCGCACCACCTCGGCCAGCGCGGTGGCGAGCACCAGCGGGTACCCCCCTGCGGCGAGGGGATGCGCGGGGGCGATCACGGGGTGGAACGTGGTGTTCGGCCACCCCTCGGGCAGCCGGCGCGGGCGCTCGGCGCACACGTAGTGCACCTGGTGGCCTGCGCGCGCCAGCAGCAGCCCGAGCTCGGTCCCGACGATCCCGCTCCCGCCCAGCCCGGGGAAGCACACCATCGCCACGTTCACCGGGGCACCCACACCGGCCGGGCCGGGTGGGCGAGGAAGTGCGCGATCGGGTCGGACACCGGCAGCGGCCCGCCGACCACGTACGGCTCTCCGTGCTCGACGCCGATCGACCCGCCCCAGTACCGGTCGCGCACCGTGAACGCGCCGAGCCCGAGGCCCGAGGTGAGCACCGTCGGGTCGCCGGCGAGCTGGCTCCGGTGACACGCGATCGCCGCCGCCTTGATCGCCGCGACCTCGGTCACGTCGACGACCAGGTCGGCGGGCGCGTCGTGGCGCTCGGGGTACGCCAACACCCGCAGCGGGCGGTGGGGGGCGCCCCCCGACACCTTGGGCAGGCCGGCGAAGAACACCGCCCGCGTGATCAACGCCGAGGCCGCGGCGTGGTCGGGGTGCCGGGCCACCGCCCACGGCGCGAGCAGCACCACCGGGCGGTGCCGCCGGATCACCGCGACCACCGCCGCCACCTGGGCCTCGTCGTGGGGCGACAGGCCCCCGTCGGGGAGCCCGAGGTTCTCCCGGCCCGCGACCCCGAGGACCTCGGCCGCCTCCGCCGCCTCCGCCGCGCGGAGCTCCGGGTTGCCGTTGGTGGCGAGCTCCCCCGCGGTGAGGTCGACGATCCGCACGCCCTGACCTCGGCGGGCCGCGAGCGCCAGCCAACCGCCGCAGCACAGCTCCACGTCGTCCGGGTGCGCGCCCAGCGCGAGCAGCTCGGTCACGGCCGCAGGTCCCGCAGCGCCCCGTCCCACGGGACCACCTCCGCCAGCACCCGGTCGACCAGCGCGTGTGCCCCGACCCGCGCGGCGAGGCCCAGCCACGCGTGCACCCGCTCCTGGGGCTCCCCCCCGGGCCGCAACCTCGCCTCGAGCCGCGCCATCCGGTCCACCCGCACCTCGTCTCGCGCGGCCAACGTACGCCGGACCCGGTCGACCAGCCGCCCCACCACCTCGGTCACCGTGCCGCGGGTCTTGTCGATCGCCTTCGCGAGCGCCGGATCGTCGAGCGGGTCGAACCCGGCGAGCGTGGCTTGGAACGGGTCGAGCAGCGCGCGTTCGAGCGCGAGCGGGTCCACAGCGCCCGGGGCGTACGGCTCCGGGCGCTGGTCAGGCCCGACGCCGAGCTGAGTCAGCAGCCGGGAGGTGGTCTCGTCGATCCACCGGAACCGGGCGCGCGGCACGATCGCGGGCATCGGGAGCCCGAACGCCGCGTACACCGGCGGCAGCTGGGCGAAGTACGCGAGCTCGCCCGGGCCGCACACCATCGCGGCGGTGGGCAACAGGTGGTCCTGTACGATCGGCCGAGACAGCGCCGACGAGCTGAGCGCGGCAGTGTCGAGGTCGACCGGTCGGTCCGCCCCGACCAACGTCCAGCCGCCGGGGCCGGGCGCGAGGCGGTACCGCGGTCCGTCGGCGCCGTCGGGGTGGACGAACGGCAGGGGCGAGCCGGGGCGCACGTGCACCTGCGGGGTGAACCCCCCAGCGACCACCGCGGCCGCGCCGGCCTCCGCGGGGCCGGAGCCGAGGGCGATCGCCCGCAGGTGCACCGGCCGCGCCGCCGCCTGCAGGTCGGGGTGGCGGGGGTCGAGCACCAGCAGCCCGTGGGGGCCGAGCCACTGGTCGATCCACGCCCGGAACGCGGCGTCGGGCGATTGGTCCGCGGTGTACGCGCCGCGCAAAGCCGCGAGCACCTCCGCCACTTCGGACGCGGCGCCGAGGATCCTCTCGAGCTGGTCCAGCGCGGGGACGACCGCCGGCCCGAGCGCGCGCGCCCCGATCGACCGCCGGGCGTGCGCCGGGTCGCCCGGGGCCACCACCTCGTGCACCCGCCCGTCCGAGCCGAGCACCCGGCAGCTCGCGATCTCGTCGTGGTCGTGGTCCTCGTTCTGGAGCCAGAACACGGGCACACACGGCACCCCGGTCTCGGCCTCCAGCGCGCGGGCGTCGACGATCGCGGTCGCGGCCTTGTACAGGGTGAACAGCGGGCCGCCGAACAGGCCGGCCTGTTGGCCGGTGACCACCGCGACCGCGCCGGACACGAGCCGGTCGCGCGACCGGGCCTGGGC
>JBEBJC010001085.1:0-2960 GCA_040080105.1 Myxococcota bacterium | reverse complement strand
CGGTGGCGCTGAACTGGTACCCGGAGCCCGAGTTCGGCGGGTTCTACCAGGCCGAGATCGACGGCCTTTACGCGCGCGAGCGGCTGGCGGTGACGATCCAGCCGGGCGGCGCCGGCGCTCCGGTCATCCCCCAGGTCGCGACCGGGCGGGCGCAGTTCGGGGTGTCGATGGCCGACGAGGTCGTGCTGGCGCGGGCGCAGGGCGCAGACGTGGTCACCGTGTTCGCGACCTTCCAGACCCACCCGCTCGGGATCATGGTGCACGGCTCGCGCGGCCTCACCGATCTGGCGCAGCTCACCTCGGGCACGCTGGCGGTGGAGGACGGCATCCCGTACGCGCAGTTCCTGTTCGCGAAGTACGACTGGAAGGGCCTGACGCGGGTGCCGTACGGCGGTGGCGTCACCCAGTTCCTGCTCGACCCGAACTACGCGCAGCAGGTGTACGTGACGAGCGAGCCGATCCTCGCGCGCAAGCAAGGCGCCGATCCGAAGGTGTTCATGGTCGCCGACACCGGGTACAACCCGTACGCGGCGGTGGTGATCACCTCGGGCAAGCTGGTGGCCGAGAACCCAGAGCTGGTCGAGCGGTTCGTGCGGGCGACCCGCGACGGGTGGGGCGCGTACCTCCGCGACGGCGCCACCGCGAACGCCCGGATCCACGAGCTCAACCCGACGATGGAGGTCGACGTGCTCCAGAAGTCGTGGGAGGCGCAGAAGCCGCTGATCGAAGGCGGCGCGGCGGCCACCGGGGGCCTCGGGGTGATGGAGCTCGGGCGGTGGACCACGCTGATCGAGCAGCTCACCACCCTGGGCGCGCTGACCACGCCGGTCCCGGCCGAGTCGGTGTTCACCTCGAGGTTCGTCTCCCCGCCCGCGAACGCCCAGCCGAAGCCGTAGACGACCTACTACTTCCGGCGGGTGCCCTCGTCGATGTCGAACACCAGGTCGACCTTGCGGGTGGACGGGGTGACCTCGCCCTCCCACACGCAGTCGATGGCGTAGTCGTTCGCCACGGTGTGCTCCTCCCAGCTGCCCTCGTACTGGGCGAAGTTCACCACCTTGAGCATGTGGGCGCCGGGCTCGAGCGGCACCTCCACCTTGTTCGGCTCGGACTGCAGCGTGACCGACGACTCCGCCACCGGGGCGCCGTCGACGAACACCTGCACCCGGGTCGGGTGGTCGTAGCCTTCCTGGATCCCTTCGAACGACCACGCGACGGTCACCGGCCCGGTGTGGGCGCAGCCCGCCAGTACGAGCGACGCGAACATCGATCACCTCTCGGGTCGAGCGTATGAGCGCGCCTGCGGACCCGCCGTTTCAGCAGCGTTACCGCGATCTACATCAGGTTGCGTGGATCGACGTCCCAGCTGACCCGGATCCCCTTGCGCGCCGCCCGCTCGAGGGTCGGGCGGACCTCGACCAGCCACTGGCGCAGCGGCCGGAGCTGCGCGCTGCGCGCGATCACCTGGAATCTCCACCGACCGACCAGGCGGGGCAGGGCCGCGGGCGCGGGGCCGAGCACCGACACCGGAGGGTGGGCGGCGGACCGCAGCGCCCGGGCGAGCTCGTTCGCCGCCTGCTGGACCCCGCGCCGATCCACCCCGTCGATCCGCACCAGCACCAGCCGGGTGAACGGCGGGTACCGCAGGGTGGACCTCAGCTTGAGCTCGGTGTCGTAGAACGCGGGCAGATCGCGGAGGTTCTGCAGCACGTAGTGGTCGGGCTTCCACGTCTGCACGAACACCCGCCCGGGGACGTCCCCGCGGCCGGCGCGGCCGGCGAGCTGGACCAGCAGCGCCGCGGTGCGCTCGGCGCTGCGGAAGTCGGGCATCCGGAACGACCGGTCGGCGCTGATCACGACCGCGGTGTGAACACCGGGGAAGTCGTGCCCCTTCGCCACGATCTGGGTCCCGACGAGCAGCCGCGTGCGCCCAGCGCGGAACGTCTCCAGGATCTCCTCGTGTGACCCCCGGACTGCGGTCGTGTCCGCGTCCATCCGCCCGATCGGCACGTCGGGGAACAGCTGTCGCAGCTCCCCCTCGATCTTCTCCGTCCCTTTGCCCTCCTCGTCGAGCCCGTCGGCGCCACACACCGGGCACCGCCCGTCGTACGGGAGCTTCAGCGCGCAGTAGTGGCAGCACACCACCCCGGCGCGCTTGTGCAGCGTCATCGAGATCGCGCAGTTCGGGCACTCGTAGGTCGACCCACATGCCTCGCACTGCACCATCGTCGCGAAGCCGCGCCGGTTGTACAGCACGATCGCCTGCCCGCCGCGGTCGAACGTCTCGCGCAGCGCGGCCTCGACCACCGGCGCGAGCAGGGGCCGCGGGGTGCCTTCGGGCACGTCCACCGCCGTCAGGTCGACGAGCTCGATCTCCGGCACCGGGCGCGGGGTGGCGCGGCGGGGGAGGGACAGCAGCCGGTACCGCCCCTGCAGCGCGTTGTACCAGCTCTCGAGCGACGGGGTGGCCGACGCGAGCACCACCGGGCACCGCCGGCGGCTGCCCAGGACCACCGCCAGGTCGCGCGCGTGGTACGGCACGCCTTCGTCCTGCTTGTACGAGTCGTCGTGCTCCTCGTCGACCACCACCAGCCCGAGGTTCCGGAACGGAGCGAACAGCGCCGAGCGGGCGCCCACCGCCACGCTCGCTTCACCGGCGCGGATCCGCCGCCACTGCGCGAGGCGCTCCCCGCCGGTCAGCCCGGAGTGCAACACCGCCACCTGGTCTCCGAACCGGGCGCGGAACCGACCCACGAGCTGCGGCGTGAGCCCGATCTCGGGCACCAGCACCAGCACCTGCCGGTCGTGTGACAACACGTGCGCCGCGGCGCCGAGGAACACCTCGGTCTTCCCCGCGCCGGTCACCCCGAACAGCACCCACGCACCGGCCGCGTCCGGCGCGGTCAGCGCCGCCAGCGCTGCCGCCTGGTCGGGGTTGAGCGGGGGAGGGGAGCGGGGCC
>JBEBJC010001084.1:0-2961 GCA_040080105.1 Myxococcota bacterium | reverse complement strand
CCTGTACCCGGCGCTCGCGTCGAGCGCGCTGTCCGCCGGGCCCGCTGGGTCGTCGGCGGGCGGCGAGCAGCCGAAGTTCCTCGCCACGGTGGACCACGGGACCCACGCGGTGCCGGTGTTGGTCAAGTTCTCCCCGCCGCGCGTCGACGACGTCGGGGTGCGGGTCGCCGACCTGCTGGTGTCGGAGCACGTGGCGCACGAGGTGCTGGCCGCCGCCGGGCACCCCACCGCCCGCTCGACCCTGGTGTGGGCCGGGGACCGGGTGTTCCTCGAGGTGGCGCGGTTCGACCGCGACGGGCCCGAGCACCGGCGCGGGGTGATCCCGCTCGGCGCGGTCGACGGGGAATTGTTGGTCCTCGGACTCCGTCCTGCGGAACTCGTCGGTAGCCCGCTCGATCGGTGGTCCACCACCACCGCCGCGCTGGTGGCGCAGGGCCAGCTCACCGCCGACGACCACCGCGAGGTGCGGTGGCGCGAGGTGTTCGGCGATCTCGTGGCGAACACCGACATGCACGCGAACAACTTGTCGCTGTGGCTCGACGACCTCGCGCTCGCGGGGGTCGCGCCGAGCTACGACCTGTTGCCGATGGCGTACGCGGTGCGGCAGAACGAGCTGCCGCGGGTGACGTTCGCCCCGCGGGTGCCGGCGCCCGCCGACGCCGACGTGGCCCGCCCGGCGTGGGAGGCGGCGGTGACGTACTGGGCGGCGCTCGCCGACCACGGCGAGGTGTCCGAGGCGTGGCGGGCGGTGGCGCGCGACAACCACCGCCGAGTGGCCGAGCTCGGGCCGGCGATCGGGCGGTTGCCGCGGTAGCGACGAGATCTCGAGAGTGGTTGAAACGAACGTTCGACCACGGAGGACGCGGTGGTGCACGGAGGAGGCACGCCGCCGCCGCCGCCGCCGCCGGAGGGGCCGATCACCCGCTGATGAGGTCCGCGCTCGCGCGGACGCCCGGCCGCTCAGGGCAACAGGCGGGACACGGGCAACGTCACGGAAGCGGCGGCGACGTGGTCCTCGGCGTGCAGGAACTCCGCCAGCGCGTATTCCGCCCGGTCCGGGTGGGGGTGGCGGTACACCGTGAGGCGGCGGGCCTCCACGTCGAGGTTCCAGTACTCCGCCACGCCGGCTCGGGCGTAAACTGCGGCCTTCGCGCGGTCCATGGCCTGGGTGGTGACCGAGATCTCCACCACCAGCGCCAGGTCGGCGCCGGTCGGGTGGTGGTCGAGGAACGTGTCCACGTCGCCCCGGACCACCGCCACGTCGGGCTCCGGCAGGCTGTCGGGACCCGCGTCGATCGGGGAGTGGTCCTGGACGTGGAACGAAGGGCCGAACGCGGCCTCGAGCAGGCGGCGGATCCGAACGGTCAGCCCGCGGTGGACCGTGCCTTGGGGGCTCACGATGATCAGCTCTCCGTCGATGAGCTCGAGCGGGTCGTCCTCGCCGAGGATGCCCGCGGCGACCATCCGCGTCACGTCGGCGGCCGTGAAGCGTCGGCGGGGCACGTCGAGGGGGGCGAGCGACATCGGCGACCTCGTGCTCGTCATAACCGCCCCTCAGCGGGCGGAACCGTTCAGTCCGGTTGTTCGGTGCCCGGCACCCTAAGCGCCGCGACCACCGCGGTGTCGGTGAACGACAGCCCGATCACGTCTTCGAACGCCTCCGCATCGTGGCGCACCAACGCGCCGTCCGCGGTACGGACCGAGACGTACGAACCGCCCCAGACCGCTCCGTCGTACAGGATGCCTCCGGTGGCCAACGCGCCATCGTCGGGGACCAGGTGACGAATCTGCTCGTCGTAGGCGGGGCTCCACCCGGTCGCTACGAACGGCGCGGCGCCGTCTGCACTGCGGACCGAGTGTTCAGGGAGCCCGTGGCTGTTGCGCACCAAAACCCACATCCCACCACCGGGCTCCCACACGGGCCAGCCCCGTTCGTCCGGCAGGTCGAGCACGGTGGACCACGCCGGATCCTCCCACACCTGGATCGCCGCTCCACCGGCCGCCAGCCGCGGCGGATCCGACCAGTCGAACCCGACGCCGTCCACCTCCAGCGCGAGCTGCGCCGTCCAGGTCACTCCACCATCCGCGGACGACCACACGGTCTGGTCCACGCTGGCCCACAGGTGATCTGGGCTGCCGCCGATCACTCGCATCGGCGCCCGAGGGGCGGTCGTGGAGACCTGCGTGAACGAGACCCCGCCATCCTCCGAAACGTACAAGTCGTAGTCGTATCGAACGTACAGGCGCGAAGAGGTCGGCCCGGTGTACATGTGACCCAGCAGTCCGCTCGGGGCACTCCCCGTAAGCTGCCACGTGCATCCGCCGTCGTCCGAGCGGTGGATTCGGAAGCCCTCACCCTTCGACTGGTCGAGCAAGTACAGGCGGCCGAGCGCGTCGGGGCCGGAGATCTCCCACGTCACCTCGGTGCTCACCGGTGGCTGCACCGGCTTCACCACCTTCGTCGGGTCGGCGCGATCGATCAACCACACCGCTCGCGTCCCGGTGACCGCCGCACACCCGGACACCGTCGAGGGTGGGGTCGGCGTGGTCGAACCGCCGGTGTCGATCTTCGTTCCGCCGGTGTCGGTCTCGGGCGGGAGCGGCGTCGGGTCGAGCGTCGAGGTCTGGACCGCGATGCAGGCCGCCAGTAGGTTCAGCACGCTCCCCTCCAGGTCAGTCAGGTTGTTCGGTGCCCGGCATCCTCAGCGCCGCGACCACCGCGGTATCGGTGAACAGCAGCCCTTCCACAACCTCGAACTCGGAGGGGTTGTGCCGCACCACCACCCCAGCGGGCGTTCCGGTACGTGTCAACAAGAATGAGACACAAGAGGCGAGAATTCAGTGAGCGAGCGTCTCGTGGCTCTGGCGTTGTGCGGCGGCGTAGAACGATCGGGTCCAGCGAGAGCCGAAGGCGACCGCGGATGCCCCGGCCCGGGCGAGGGGTAGCGCTCTCCCCGGGCC
>JBEBJC010000126.1:0-13468 GCA_040080105.1 Myxococcota bacterium | reverse complement strand
CCGCTCGTTCGCCGAGGTCGCGGGCGGGATGGCCCGGGTCGAGCTCGCCGGCCTCGCGTTCACCGCCCCCGCGGTGGAGACGGGTCCGGTGCCGACCTACGTGGTGCCGGCCCGGATCGTCGGCGGGAAGGTTTCGATCGACGGCGGCCCGCCCACCGCGCTGCCGGCGCGGGTCACGCTGAACACCGGGCCCCACGTGTTCGTGGTCACCGGCCCCGACGGCACGAAGTACCCCGCGCAAACCGTCGACGTGGTCGCGCACGACGGCCAGGCGGTGGTGAAGCTGCAGTGACGCCCCGACCGGCGGCAGGGAATGGTAGCGTGATTCTCGGAGGGACCATGCGGAGCATCCTTTGGCTCGGACTCGCGGCGCTGGGCGCGTGCAGCGGCGGCGGCAACAGCGACTCGGGCACCGGCAGCTCGGCGGGCGACGACGACGACGCCCAGCTGATCGACTGCAACGCGCTCCCCCAGTACGACATCGCGGGCAAGGACTGCGACGAGCTCGGGATCGCGTTCGCCGATGAGGTCGACGCCGCGACCGCGTGCACCAAGAACGAAGACTGTCGGACGATCCACCCGGCGTGTGAGCACTGGGACAGCGTGTTCTGTTACTACGCGGTGAACACCTGCTTCACCCAGGAGAAGCTCAACGCGTACGGCGCGGAGAGTGAAGGGTGCGCGGTCGTCGACGGCGTGCGGGTGAACGCGTGTGAGTGTCCGGCGGCGCCGGTGTCCGAGTGCATCAACAACAAGTGCCAGATGGTGATCGAGCCCCCACAGTAGGGTGTGGCCGATGAGCGGCGCCTACCCGATCGTCGACCCGGTCGTCGACCGGGTCCGGAAGCTGCTCGCGCTCGCCGGTTCGCCGAACGTGCACGAGGCGGCGGCGGCTGCGGCGCGCGCGCAGCGGCTGATCGAGGCGCACCGGCTCGAGGGGTGGTTCGCCGCCCCCGATGCCCCCGATCCGGATCCGATCGTCGACGGGTGGCACGAGCCGCTCGAGGTCGCCCGGCGGATCCGAAAGTGGAAGGTCGCCCTCGCCGCCGGCCTGGCCGACGCGAACGACTGCCTGGTGTACACCGGCCGCGCCGAAGACGGAGAGCGGGTGGTGCTGGTCGGGCGCGGCGCCGACCGGGTGGTGGTCGCCGAGCTGTACACCTGGCTCGCGCGCCGGATCGAGTGGCTGTCGGCGACCCACGGGGCGGGCAAGCCGCGCGCGTGGCACGAGTCGTTTCGGGTCGGGGCGGTCGACGCGGTGCTCGAGCGGATGGCGGGCGATCGGCACGTCCCCGAGCCCGCCGCGATCGCCACGGTCGACCGGGTGCGGCTCGCGCGGCGGGAGGCGCTGGCGGCCTTCACCCGGGCCCACCTGCGCCTCGGACCCGGCCGCGCGCTCCGGGTGGATCGCCGCGCGTGGTCGCGCGGCCGCGACGCCGGCGCCGAGCTGGCGCTGCCGGACGACGTGTAACGCCGGCGCCACCCGATCCCCGGCCGGGCCGGGCATCGTGGGATCGGGCGGTCGCCGAAAGCACCGGTGAGAACCGGTTACGGCGATCATGACAAGCCGAAACACGCGCGGCGGCGCGGTCCGGCCTACGCTTGTTCTACGGACGGAGCCACCCATGGCCACTCGCTTCGATCGGGTCACCACCCCCGTGCGCGACGCGCGGTCTCGGACCTCGGATCTGCTGGACTCGTTCGACCTCGAGGTGCGCGAGCTCGTGCGGCACGCGCACTCGGGGCTGCCCACCGGCGAGCAGCCGCGGGCAGTGCCGACCCGCGCCCGGTGGGTCGCGATGTCGGCCTGGCTGTCGATGGTGTTCTCGACCTGCTACGTCGGCCTGCCGCTCGCGCTCGCGACGCTCGGGATCGACACGGGCGTGCTGTCGAGCTCGTTCTTCGCGCTGCCGGCGTTCGTGATGGCGTCGTTCGTGGCGGTGATCGGCGCCGCGGTGGCCCGGCCCGAGATCCGCCTGGCCACGGCCGGCCCGCGCGACCCGGTGGTTTCGGCGGCGCTGGGGGGGCTCGTGACCTTGGCGATCGTGCACAACACGAGCCCGTTCCTGCTGCCGTTCGCCTCGATGAGCGCGGTCGGGCTCACCGCGTTCCTCGCGCTCAACGTGCTCGAGATGACCCTGCTCGGGATGATGTTCGCGAGCTTCACCCGCTCCCGCCTGGTGGCGGCGGCGCTCGGGAGCGGGTTCCAGCTCCTGGTGCTCGGGCTCGTGACCACGCTGCTCCGGCTCGCGCTGCTGTAAGCTCGGCCATGGTCGCCGAGTGACGCAGAGCCTGCCCGTCCGTGTGGGCCGCTACGAGCTGCTGCGCAGCCTCGGGCGCGGGGGCATGGGCGAGGTGTTCGAGGCGATCCTCACCGGCCCCGCCGGGTTCCACAAGCGGGTGGCGGTCAAGCGGGTGTTCGGGCGCGATCGGGAGTCGACGGCGGCGCTCGAGCGCGAAGCGCGGTTCGGCGGGCTCCTCGGCCACCCGAACGTGGTCACCGTGTGGGACCTGGTGCCGACCCCCACCGGGTGGTGGGTGGCGATGGAGCTGGTGGACGGACCCACCCTACGCCAGCTGCGCGAGGCAGGGGACGTGTCGGGCGCGCTGCTGGTCGACGTGGGGATCCAGGTCGCGGACGGGCTCGCGCACATCCACGAGCTGGTGGTGGACGGCCGGGCGGTCGGGCTGGTCCACCGCGACGTGAAGCCGTCCAACGTGCTGGTGGATCCGTCGGGGGTGGTCAAGCTCACCGACCTCGGGATCGCGGCGCTCGTGGGGAGTGACTCCGAGCGGGCGGGCACCCCCGGGTACGCGGCGCCCGAGCAGCTGGAAGGGCGCGCCGAACCCCGCTCCGACGTGTTCTCCCTCGGCGCGGTGTTGGCTTGGCTGTGCCTCGGGCGAGCGCCGTTCGGCACCGGCGCGCAGGGGCTCGCGGAGGTGCGCCGACCGGAGCTCGCGCTGCGGACCAGCGGCACGCTCGAGCGGCTGGAGCTGGCTCTCCCCGGGCTCGGCGCGGTGGTCGCGCGGTGCCTCCGGGCGGACCCCGAGCTGCGGTGGGGTTCGGCGCGCGCCCTCGGCGAGGCCCTGCGCTCGTTGCGCGCCCGAGCGACGGGCGAGGCACTTGGGGCGCGGGTCGGGCGGTGGCATCGGACCGCCCCAACGTGGGTCCCGCCGGAGCCCGCCGGAGAGGCGCGCGCTCCACTCGTGGGGCGGGCCGCCGAGCGACGCGAGCTGGTCGCCACCCTGTCCGATCCCGGCGTGTACGCGATCCGTGGCCCGCCCGGCGTCGGCAAGACCCGGCTGGTCGAGGAGCTCGTCGCCGCGACCCCCGCCGCCGCGATCGTGTGCCTGGACGGCGTCCGCACCGAGCGGGAGCTGCTCGACGAGGTGACCCGCGCGCTCGGCCTCCGGGTCGAGTCGGACCCGGTCGAACACATCGGGGTGGCGCTGGGGGTCCGTCGGGTGTCCCTGCTGGTCCTCGACCCGGCGGACGGGGTCGCCGACGACGTCGCGGCGCTCGCCGCCCGGTGGGTCGAGCTCGCCCCAGAGCTGCGGATCGCGGTGGTCGCCCGCCGGCGGATCCCGGGGGTGGAGCGGGAGTGGGTGGTCCCGCCGCTGTCTGCGGCCGACAGCGCGGCGTTGTTCTCCGAGCGCGCCGGGCGTGCGGTCGCCGACCTCGATCCTGCCGCGATCCGCGCGCTGGTGGACGCTCTCGACGGCCTCCCGCTGGCGATCGAGGTCGCCGCGTCGAGGGCCGAGTGGGTGCCGCTGCAGCGCCTCACCGAAGGCGCGCGCGCCGGGAGTGTGCTCCACGCCGTCCTGTCCACCGCGACCGACGAGCTCGAGCCCGCCGCCCGCGCCGCGCTGTCGCAGCTGACCGTGTTCTCCGGAGGGTGGACGCTCGAGGCGGCGGAGCGGGTGATCGACAGGCCCGACGGTCGGTGGGCGCTGGAGCTGCTCGACGCGCTCGCCGCGCACAGCCTGATCGCGGTCGACGCCCAGGGCCGGTTCCGGATGCTCGAGCCCGTGCGCTCGTTCGCCTCCGACAAGCTGGTCGATCGCGAGCGGTTCGAGCTTCGACACGGCGAGGCGTTCGCTCGCCTGTGGAACGTCGTCGACCCGTTCCGGCCCACCCCCTGTCGGGGCGCCGAGCAGCGGCTGATCGACGCCGAGCGCGGAAACCTGCGGATAGCGGCGGAGCGGGCGCTCGCCCGGGGCGACGCCGAGGTCGCGGGGGCGTGCGCGGCCACCCTGGGGTCGTCCCGGCAGTGGACCCAGCCGTTCGACACCGAGCTCGAGCTCGTCACCCGCGCCATCGCGTTGCCCTCGCGCCACCGGGCCACCCTGGAGATCGTCGCCGGGATGTTGTGCGCGAACGCCGGTGACCACCCGATCGCGGCGGAGCACCTCGCGCGGGCGGGCGCGATCGCCCGCGAAGAGCACCAGGCGGGACACGCGCTGTGGGCCGACCTCCTCGCAGCCGAGACCCAGCGGGTGAGCGGCCGGTTCGCCGAGGCCGAGGCCAACGGCGCGGGCTTGCTGGAGCAGGCCGAGCGACTCGGCCACGACCCGCTCACCGCGAAGGCGGCGTTCGAGCTCGGGGCCATCCACCGCAACGCCGGTCGACGAGCGGAGGCCGAGGCGTCGATCCGGCGGTGCATCGAGCTGTACCAGCGATCGCGGAGCCGCCGGGGTGAAGCGTCGGCGACCAACACCCTCGCGACCCTGTTGGCGACCGGCGGCAGCCCGGAGGCCGCGAACAAGGTGCGGCGAGGCGCGCTGGCGCTCGCCCGGGAGGACGGCGACACCCTGCTCGAGGCGGCGATCGAGACGAACCTCGGGCTGGACGCGCTCGAGCTCGGGCCTCCCCGGCACGCGATCCCGCACCTTCGAGCTGCGATCCTGGTCTACCGCCGCACCGGCGCGCTCGCCTCGCTCCTGCTGACCTTGGGCAACCTCGGGCACGTGTTGTTCGAGCACGGAGAGCTGGACGGCGCCGCGGTCGTGTTGGACGAGGCGTGCGACCTGGCGGAACGCCACCCCCGCGGTCGACGGATGTGGGCGGCGAACTTGGCATTCGCCAACCGTGCCCAGCTCGACCTGTACGTCCTCGGGCTTCGTCCTGCAGGCCCGGCGGGCGGCGACCTCGCCCGCGTGGCCGCGACCATCGACGCGACGATCGCCGCCGAGCGCGAGGCCGGCGATCTGCGCGCGGTGGCGAACCTGCGCTGCCTGCGATCCGCCGTCCCCGCAGAGGGTGACCTCGCACACGTCGAGGCCGCGCTCGACTGGGCGACCACCCACGCCGACGTCCAGATCGAAGGCGTCGCCCGCCTCGCGCGGGCCGCGGTCTGGCTGCGGCGCGGGTCACCGGACCGAGCCGCCGAAGACGCCGCTCACGCGATCCCGCGGCTGGCGTCGACGAGCCGCCCGATCGCGCGGGTGGTGCTCGCCCACGCCGCGCTCGCCCGGGGGGATCGCGCGACGGCCACCGCGCTGGTCGACCGGGCGGCCGCCGAGGTCGCCGCGCTCGAGCTCCTCCCGGGGGCGAGGGCGAGCCGGGCGGTGCGTCAGGCGCGTCGGGAGCTCACGCCAGGTTCCAGCGGCTGAGCAGCTCGATCAGGTCGCGCTCGTGCTGCTTGCTGCGCTGGAGCGCGTCCTCGAGGTCGGACACCCGCTGCTGCAGCCGGTGCACCTTGTGCATCTCCGTCTTCAGCAGCTCGATCGACTGCTCCTTCGACAGCAGCTTCAGCGCGGCCTCCGCGATCGCCGGCGCCATCGGCGTCTGGGGCGGGGGGAGCGCGTCGGGGGTCGGCAGCGGCGTGATCCGCTCCCCGCCGCGACCGGTGCGCTCCGCCGACGGCTCGACCGTGCGGTGCAGCGACGGGGGGTGCGGTACGGGACCGGTGACCGGGCCCGGCGTGGGCGAACGAGGCTCGTCGACAGGCCCCGTCCGCGGATCGGTCGCCCTCGACCGCGGCTCGGGGGTGGGGCTGCCCACCGCGACGCTCGCGGTGGTGCCGTCGAGGTCGGACTCCGCCACCACCAGGTACCGGAACCCGTACTCGGTCTGGGGCTTGAGCGTGAGCCACCGATCGATCGGCACCCGCGCCGCCAGCTCGGCCGAGACCCGCGACAACGCGTAGCTCTGGCGTTGCCCCGAGGGCAGCACGTGCACGAACCGACCCGCGCGCAGCGAGGCCGGATCGATCTCCTCCTCTTCGTACGCCGCGACCGGCGCCGGGTCGGAGCGCCCGGACTTCCGAATGCCGAGGACGCCCATGCCCTCCTTGCACTCGAACCGGATCATCAGCCCGCCGCCCACACTCTCCCGGCGCACGCTCACCGCGAACGGCTCGCCGTCGGACACGTTTCCGTACATGGACGCAGTCTACCTCGCCGCGGTGTGGGTGCGAATCAGCGGCGCGAGTCGGGGCACCGCCTCCGCCACGTGATCGACGGCCGACCCGCGCAGCGATTGGTACAGCTTGACCAACACCCGGTTGTGCGACCGCCCGGCGATCCGATCGGTCACCGCGAGCAGGTCCTGCGCGATCGGTCGCTGATGGCTGCGGAACCAGCCGTCGGGGTCACCTGCGGCCACCCCCTGGGCCCAGTGAGGATCGATCGCCGCCGCGAACTCGGGCAGCAGCTTGTCGACCGCGAACGCCACCATCCCCGGCCGCACCCGCTTGAACGCCGCGTACCCGGCCTTCAGCGCCGCGCCGGACAGCCCGCGCTTGCTGTCGACCTGCTCCTCGACCAGCCGCACACAGGACGCGACGACGGCCTGGCGCCCCGCTGCGTCCGCCACCACCTCGGCCAACCCCAATGGGCCCTCCTGCGCCGCGATGGTAGCGCGCTGCGCCGACGTGCGCGCGACCGGATGGTACGGTGTCCCACCCGACGGAGGACCGAGATGGCCGCCTGGCTGCGCTACCCCACGATTCACCGCGACCGGATCGTGTTCGTGGTCGAGGACGACCTGTGGTCGGTGTCGAGCGCCGGAGGCTCCGCGCGCCGCCTCACCACCGGGCTCGGCACCGCAGCGCGCCCGCGGTTCTCCCCCGACGGGGCGACGCTCGCGTTCGACGGCGCGGAGGAGGGCGTGCGCGAGGTGTACCACGTCGACGCCGACGGCGGGCCGGTGCGCCGGCTCACCTGGCACGGCGACACCGCCACCGTGCTCGGGTGGACCCCCGGAGGCGAGGTGCTGTACACCACCGCCGCCGGCCAACCGTTCCCGCGCGACACCCACCCGTACGCGATCGATCCGACGAGCGGCCCGCCGCGCAGGCTGCCGGTCGGGCCGGTCGCGGGGCTGCACCTCGACGGCGACCGCGCGGTGTTGTGTCGCCACTCGACCGACCTCGCGTGGTGGAAGCGGTACCGCGGCGGCCGGATGGGCACGTTGTGGGTGCGCGACGGCGCCGAGCCGTTCCGGAAGCTCGGGCTCGGGCAGATCAACGTCGCAGCACCTTGTTGGCTCGCCGGTCGGCTGTACTTCGTCGCCGATCCGGCCGGAGTGCCGCAGCTCGTGAGCTGCCGGGTGGAGGGCGGGGAAGCGCTCGACCTGACCGTCCACTCGGACCACGCGGACCTCGCGGTGCGGTTCCCGTCGACCGACGGCCGCTCGCTCGTGTACTGCCACGGCGGTGACCTGTACCACCTCGTCCCAGGGGGGCGGCCCGCCCGGATCGAGGTGGACGTCCGCAGCCAGCGGACCGAGCGGCAGCGGCGGTTCCCGAGCCCCACCACCCACCTCGAAGACTGGGACCTGCACCCGGACGGCCACAGCCTGGCGCTCACCGTGCGCGGCCGCGCGGTGACCCTCGGGAACTGGGAGGGCGCGGCCGAGGTGCTACCCGCGCCGGACGGCGTGCGCCACCGCCTCACCCGGTGGGTCGACGCCGAGCGGCTGCTCGTCCTGTCCGACGCCGGCGGCGAGGAGGCGCTCGAGCTGCACGGCCCCGGCACCGTCCGCCGGTACGACGGGCTCGGCCACGGGCGGGTGGTGGAGGTGTGGGTCGACCCGACCGGCGCCCGGGTCGCGTTCACCGACCACGGACACCGGCTGTACCTGCTGTCCCTCGACGACGGCGCCGCGATCGAGCTCGACCACAGCACCTCGGGGCCGATCGCCGGCGCGGACTGGTCGGCCGACGGCAACTACCTCGCGTGGGCTCGACCCGAGGGGCCGCGCGGACAGCGGAGCCGGCTGCGGCTGCGCGAGCTCGCCAGCGGGCGGGTCGTCGACGTGACCACCGGCGAGTACTTCGACGCGAGCCCGTCGTTCGACCCCGACGGGCGGCACCTGTACTTCGTCTCGTCGCGGGAGTTCGACCCGGTGTACGAGACCCAGTACTTCGGGTACGCGTTTCCGCGCGGGATCGGCCCGTACCTCGTCACGCTGCACGCCGACGCGCGCGACCCGTTCCTGCCGGACCCGCGCCCGCTCAAGGGGGCGAAGGCCGACCGCGACAAGCGCCCGATCGATCTCGACGGACTGGCCGAGCGGATCGTGCGGTTCCCGGTCGCCGAGGGGCGGTACGACAAGATCGTCGGGCTCGGGTCGGGCCAGGTGTTGTTGGTTCGGCCTCCGCTGCGGGGCACCCTCGACCGCAGCTGGTACGACCCCGGGCCGCCGAAGGCCGACGCGTCGCTGATGTTGTGGGAGTTCGACAAGCAGGAGCTGGTCGAGCTCACCTCCCGCATCAGCGCGATCCGGTGGGACCGCCAGCGGGAGCACCTCGGGATCCGCGCCGGCGCGCGGCTGCGGGTGGTGGCGGCGAACCTCGACAAGGCCCAGCGCGAGGAGCTGAAGAAGACCGACGGGCGCGCCGACCGGAAGTCGGGGTGGATCGACCTGCAGCGGGTGCGGGTGTCGGTCGACCCCGGGGCCGAGTGGACCCAGATGCTGGTCGAGGCGTGGCGGCTGATGCGCGACAACTACTGGGAGCCGACGTACGGCGGGGTCGACTGGCACGCGATCCTCGAGCGGTACCGGCCGTTGGTCGACCGGGTGGCCACCCGCGGGGAGCTGTCGGACCTCGTGTGGTGCATGCAGGGCGAGCTCGGGACCAGCCACGCGTACGAGATGGGCGGCGACTACTCCGCCTCCCCCACGTTCCGGATCGGGCGGCTCGGCGCCGACCTCGGCTGGGACCCCGACAGCGGCGCGTGGCGGATCACGCGGCTCGTGCGGGGCGAGCCGGGCGACCGCGAGCGCTCGTCGCCGCTGTGCGCGCCCGGCCTGGGGGTGGCGGTGGGCGAGGTGGTGCACGAGATCGCCGGCACCCGCCTGTCGGCCTCGGTGTCTCCCGATCAGGCGCTCGCGAACCAGGCGGGCACGGTGGTGGCGCTGAGCTTGGGGGAGCCCACCCGGCGCCGGGTGGTGTCGCGCACGTTGTCCGACGATCGCCCGCTGCGGTACCGCCAGTGGGTGCTCGAGAACCGCGCCCGCGTCACCGAGCGCACCGGCGGCAGGGTCGGGTACGTGCACGTGCCGGACATGGGACCGGGCGGGTTCGCCGAGTTCCACCGGGACTTCATCCGCGAGAGCGAGCGCGACGCGCTGCTGGTCGACGTGCGGTTCAACCGCGGCGGCCACGTGTCGCAGCTGCTGCTCGCGCGGCTCGCCCAGCGCCGCCTCGGCTACCGGATCAGCCGGTGGACCGAGCCGAGCCCGTACCCCGCCAGCAGCATCGCAGGGCCGATGTTGGCGCTGACCAACGAGATGGCCGGATCCGACGGCGACATCTTCAGCCATGCCTGGAAGCGGCTCGGCCTCGGCCCGCTGATCGGCACCCGCACCTGGGGCGGGGTGGTCGGGATCTGGCCGCGCCAGATGTTGGTCGACCGGGGGATCACCACCCAGCCCGAGCACGCCACGTGGTTCGACGACGTGGGCTTCGGCCTCGAGAACCACGGCACCGATCCGGACGTGGTCGTCGAGGTGACCCCCGACGATTGGGCGAACGGGGCCGATCCTCAGCTGGATCGAGCGATCGCCATGTTGATCGACGCGCTCGCGGAACGGCCCCCGATGCCGGTCCCCCCTCGGTTGCCACCGAGCTGACCCCGCGGTTTCCTGCGGTTTCGGCAACCGACCCACCGCCGGGCGCCGCGTTACAACGACCACAGAACGAGTCGGTCGAGCAACCGCTTGGTTTCATCACGGTTACCCGCCCTCAATTCACAACCTCCAGAGACCCGCCCGTCGTACCATCGAAAAAGTGAGTCCCGCCGAGCCGGGGCCATCACCTCACCGGACACGACCATGCACGACGCGCCACGCCCGCCCGACGACACCTCGCCGAACTCGCGGTACCAGCTGCTCCGCAAGATTGCGGAGGGAGGCTCGGCCGTCGTCCACCTGGCCTGGGACACGGTCGATCGGCAATACCGCGCGATCAAGATGCTGCAGCCCGAGCTCGCGAAGAAGCCGGCGCTGCGGAACCGGTTCGAGCGGGAAGGTCGCACCATGGCGGGCCTGGAGCACCCGAACATCATCAAGGTGTTCGAGGCCGTCAACAACGGCGCCGAGGCGTACCTGGTGATGGAGTACGCCGAGGCCGGCTCGGTGATCGAGTGGCTCGAGCGCAACGGGCGCCCGATGCCCCCGCGGATGGCGGCCACGATCGGCCTCGAGCTGTGCGCGGGCATCGCCTACGCGCACTCCGAGCAGGTGATCCACCGCGACATCAAGCCGCACAACCTGCTGCTCGACCGGACGGGGCACTGCAAGGTCACCGACTTCGGGATCGCGCAGGCGATGGCCGAGCCGCGGATGACGATGACCGGCACCGTGATGGGCACGGTCGGGTACATGGCCCCCGAGCAGCACGAGAGCGCGAAGCACGCCGACGAGCGGGCCGACGTGTACTCGATCGCCGCCACGTTGTACACGCTCGTGGTGGGCGAGGCGCAACACCACCTGTTCATGGCCGAAGACCGCGACTTCGAGCGGATCCCGAAGCCGCTCGCCGAGCTGATCAAGCGCGCGTCGCAGTTCCGGAAGGAGCAGCGGTACTCCAGCGTGACCGAGATGGCCTCGGCGCTGCTGAGGGTGCTCGAGAAGCTGCCGCCCGATCCGCCGGACACGCCGCCGCTGGTACCGGTCGACCTCGAGCTGCTCGACGGGACCCCGCCGACCGGCGCGCAGCCGCGGCGCGACAGCGGGCGGCGCCACCGCACCACCCGCGGCGGCGACGACGAGATGCCGGTCCGGTCGGTCGACAGCGTCGAGCCGCTCCAGGCGCTCGTCCGCACCGACGGGACCGAGCGGACCCCGTCGTCGATCATCCCGCGCTCGTCGTTCACGATGCGCGAGCAGAGCCGCCGGGTGATCATCAAGTCCCGCAACGAGATGCTCGTCCAGGACCGGATCCGGAAGGCGATGTGGGCGTCCGTGCTCCTGATCGTGCTGGTGATGATGGGCGTCGGGCTCACCGGGGTCGTGGGGGCGGCGGAGTACGGCAGCAAGGACCGCCTGGTGAACCAGGCCGACGAGAAGCTGATGGACACGGTCCGGCAGGTGGCGTCGGTGGGGGCGAAGGTGACCAAGCCGCTCGGGGCCGATCGCGGCCTCGAGCTCGACACCTCGTTCGACAAGGTGATGAGCGAGCCCGACCCGGCGTTCCGCACGGGACAGCTCGAGCTGCTGATCGCTCAGCTCGAGCGCGCCCGCCACGACGTGGACTCGGTCGCGGACCCGGGCGCCCACAGCAGCCTGAACGTGGCGATCGAGGAGCTGCGGGAGAAGCTGCAGGCGTACCAGGAGCGGGTGAACGAGCGGGAGTCGTTCGAGCACCAGAAGCTGCGCGGGCAGCTCGCCTGTACGTTCCTCTCGTGTGACTGACGGTCAGCCGGGGCTCACCTGGTGCACGGCGAACCCGCCGTCCGACCCCAGCAGCGTGATCCGGCACCCCGCGAACAGGCGCCGCATCGGCACCGTGACCTGGGTGACCGCGACCAGTGAACCTCCGGGCGTCAGCGCCCTCGGCAACGCGGCGGCCAACCCCTCGAGCACCGACCAGTCGAGCTCCGCCCCTCGGTGGATCGGCGGGTTCGACACGATCCGATCCCACCGCCCGGCCGGCACCCCGTCCGCCAGGTGCACCTGCGCGGCGGGCGCGTTGCGGCGCGCGGCCGAGACCGCGAGCGCGTCGTGGTCACAGGCGTCGACCGCGCTCGCCCCGCGCTCCGCCACCACCGCTGCCACCACCCCGGCGCCGGTCGCGAAGTCCAGCACCCGCGCGCCGGCCACCGGCGGCAACTTCGCCAACAACAGCGCGGTCCCGGGGTCGAGCCGCCCGTGCGCGAACAGCCCGGGGTAGCTCACGAGCGCGCGCTCCGCCCCGTCGACCTCGACCACGACGCGCTCCTCCCACTGTTCGAGCGCGCCCCGCAAGCCTGGACGCGGACGCGAGCCGCCGATCCTGCGGGCGTGGCCACCGGAGACCGCTGGGGAGGGCTCGGAGATCACCTCGGCCAGCGCGCCCTTCTCCACGCTGCGGATCCCCTCGTCGTTCGCGCCGCCCACCCACAGGGCGCCCTCGGGCACGAGCCGCGCCGCCACCAGGTGCAGCGCGCACCGGATCGCGGCGGACCCGCGCGGCAAGCGGACCACCGCCCCCTGGTACCCCTCGCCTGCGGGCGCCGCGGTGGGTACACGGCCCGGCCGGACGAACCGGGTCCACCCGACCGCCTCCGCCCCGACCTCGGCCAGCGCGCGCTCCACCTCCGGCAGGTCGCCCACGACCAGCCACCGCCCGACCCAGTCGGGGGTTACTCCTTCGGACAGCAGCCGATCCACGCGGCGATCTCGCTCGGACGTCGTCGTCATCGGCACCGCCTCTAACAGCGGATACAGGGATCGGGGGGGCGCGATGGCCGAGCCGGGATGGATCGAGGAGCTCAAGGAGCGGTACCTGGCCGACGCGGGCAACGTGTTCTTGCTCCACGGGGTCAGCGCCGACCGCAAGTGGGACTACGACGGGCTGCAGCT
Organism: Myxococcota bacterium; assembly: GCA_040080105.1. Lineage (GTDB taxonomy): Bacteria > Myxococcota_A > UBA796 > UBA796 > JACKER01. Next base: position 456 of record JBEBJC010000126.1, on the reverse strand, counting down.
CGACACCGCGGCGGTGCTGGTGCGGTTCCTCCGGCGCACGCGCGAGATCGTGGCGGTGCTCCGGCCGCTGCCGATCCCGTCCCGGATCGAGTTCGCCGACGTGAGCGATCGGGCGCGGTTCGAGAACCTGGTCAAGGCGTACGATCTCGTCCAGGGGCGGGCGCTCGCGCTGGCCGAGAACGAGCCCCACCAGGCGCTCGGGCGGATCTGGCGGTGCCTGTCGACCTCCGGCACCGACCAGGCCTACGTGGTGACCGACACCGAGCGCCTGCTCCCGGCGGCGCGCAAGCGGGTGGAGCCGGTGCCGGGCGCGCCGGACCTGTTCGATTGGCCGACCGCGCCCACGCTGCAGCGCTCGAACAACCTGGTGCTGTTCCTCGCGAGCGCCGCCGACGCCGTGCGGTCCGAGCTGGTGGACGCGTGCGTGACGATCGACCTGCGGTCGGCCAATCGAAC
>JBEBJC010001083.1:0-2962 GCA_040080105.1 Myxococcota bacterium | reverse complement strand
CGCACGACCCGCAGGGGACCTCCACCGGTCGCCGCGTCCCGCAGGTGCTGCAGAACCGGCTGCCCGAGGCGTGGGTCCCGCCGCACTGCGGGCAATGGACGGCCGCGTCGGGCTCGTCGACCGGATCGTCGGCTCGCGTCGCCGCCTCCTGCAGCCGCTCGGTGGCCTGCCGCAACCCGCGGACCAGCCCCTCCGCGCGCCGGGCGAGCTGTCGCGCCTGGACGGCCAGGGGACGCGGATCGTGGGACCCGGCCGCCCGCTCCGCCAGCGCCCGGGCCTCCTCGTGGAGCAACGCGGCCTGGGCGAGCAGCGTCGTCACCTCCTCCACCAGGTGGGCGGGCGCCCCCGCCGGCCCCTGGACCTCGGCCTCGGCCAGCGACAGGCCGTCGACCGCTCGCTCCATCTCCCCGAGCGCGCTCGCCAGCTCCTCCAGCCCTTTCGCCGCCCCCCGCTCCAGCCCCTCCACGGCGGTCGCCAGCGCCGGTCCGAGGCGATCCAGCAGCTCGCGGGTCCGCCGGAGGTCGGGCTGCCGCCGCTCGAGGTTGGCCTCCCACTCCGACACCTCGCCCGGGGCGCAGTCCCACTCCCCGAGCCGCAGCAGGGCGCGCGCCGACCCCAGCGCTCGCTCCAGCCGGTCGACCGCCCGGATGACCTCGGCCCGCTCGGCGCCGGCGAACGGCAGGTCCTCGAGGGTGCGGCGCGCGACCGCCGCCCGGTCGCTCCAGTCCTGGACGGCCCGCCCGAGCTCGGTCGCGGCGGCCGCCAGCGGCGCGAGGTGCTTCCGGCGGGCCTCCGCGTACCCGAGGTTCGCCAGGCGCTGGGACCGGCGCGCGGACCAGCCCGGCCAGGTCACCGTGAGCGCGGCGGTCGCGGTCACCGCGGCACCCAGGAGCACCTGGGGACGCCAGTCGTCGAGGTAGACCACCGCCACCGTCACCCCGAACGTGGCCGCGGCCAGCGGCAGGGCCCGCGTCACCGCGAACCACGGGCCGATCAGCCGGGCGACATGGATCGTCAGCAGCGGCAGCGCGACCGCCAGGGCGAGCGGGAGGGCCCCGGTGCCGTAGCGGCCGCCCAGCACCGCGGACACCGCGTAGAACACGCCGTAGTTCAGCCCGAGCAGCAGCAGCCCGCCAAGGCGGAAGTCGTCGAGCCAGCCGGGGCGGCAGTCCTCGACGAGGTACCAGAACCCCGCGCAGAACGCCAGCAGCCCCGCGGCCGCCAGCCAGCACACCCCCGCGATCCGCCCGAGCGGGGTGCGGGAGGCGGGCACTTCGACCTCGATCGGGGCGGGCGCCACGAGACCCTCCAGCTCCCACTGCAGCAGCCCTGGGGCGGTGCGGGTCGGGGGCAGCCCGGTCGACGGGATCACGGCCTCGAGCTCGGGCGGGAACGCGAGCGTGGCCCGCAGATCGACCGGACGGGGCTGCCCGGTCCCGGCGATCGCCCAGGAGACGGTGTCGGCGCGGGTCGCGCGGTAGCTGAGCTCGACGACGCGGGACTCGCCTGCCAGCAGCGGCTCGACCCACTCCACGCCGCCGGCGGAGAACCGCGCGTCCGGCGCGAAGGTCCCGTCCGGCCGATCGACCGAGACCCGCACCCCGGTGGACCCGGGGGGCAGGGCCAACGCCACGCGCACCCCCGCTGCGTCCGGGTCGGTCTGGGCGAGCGTGAACCGACCGGTGAACGCCACGTCCAGCAGCGTGTGCACGAACGGGCCGTCGGCCACCGGCGTGCCGTCGAGGACCACCTCGATCTCCGCCGCCTCCACCACCGGCTGCGCCGGACCCGCGGGCGCCGGCGGCTCGGGCGGCCGCGCCAGCCCCTCGGCCTCCACCTGCCGCGCAGCGCGGAGCCGCTCCCCGTCGACCGTCGAGCTCGAGTACGCGCGGAGCACGCCGATCGACAGCACGGTCATCAGGAGCAGCAAGATGGTGACCACCACCATCACCTCGAGCAGCGTCATCCCACGCCGCTGCCTGGAGCGATGCTTCATCGAACCTCCCGAGCGCGGGAGAAGCACGGTTCGTGCCAGCCGGATCGGGCGGTCCGTCCTCGGTTCACGCGTCAGGCGATGCCGAACTGTCGATTAGGAAGCCCGGGGCTCCCCATCCCCGGACAGGCTGTCATCGGCTCGGTGGACGCCGCCGACCGTGCGCCTCGCTGCCGCTTCTGGCCGCATCCGCACCGCGTCGTGTCCGGTCGCCGGGGGGTACGACCTCGGCGCGCTGCACCCCGCACGATCGGGCGAGCGATCCGGTCCCCACGCCGCTCGGCGCGGGCCACGTCGGCACGCTCCAGGGCCGCCGCACGCCGGGATCGAGCGGTCTCCCCCGAGAGAAGAGCCTGCGGAACACGACGGTCGGCGCCCTTCGGTCGCAGTCCTTTCGCTTCCCATGCCGCTGCGGTTCCGCCTCGCGTGGGACGGCGAGCTGTGCCGCGAGGTGCTGGCGACCTTCCTGTCCGCCGTGTTCGCGCACTACCGCGACGCCACGGGCCTCGCGGACGGCCGCGGCGGGCCGGTGACGCCTGAGCAAACTTTGGCTCCTCGCTCAACGCAAACCTGCACTTCCACGCGCTCGTGCTCGACGGGGTGTACGAGGAAGCGCTCCTGCGGGCCCGAGGGCTGCTCGACGACGAGGGCGAGGGCGCGGACGACGCCGACGACGATGATGGCCAGCGACTGCTCCTCGCCGCCTCGGTCGCCGGACGCGAGGCGCTCGGGCTGCGGGCCGGCGCCGTCCCCCGATGGATGCGCCAGGACCCGGTTCGCCGCCTCCCTGACCGCTGCGCGGCGGCGGGGTACTTCAACCTGCACGCCGCGGTCCACATCGCGCCCCACGACCGCGAGGCGCTGGAGCGGCTGTGTCGCTACGTCCAGCGGCCCCCGCTGTCGCACGACAGGTTCACACGGCAGGCCGACGGAAAGCTGTTCCTGAAGTTCGACCGTTCCACGGCGGGC
>JBEBJC010000125.1:0-13475 GCA_040080105.1 Myxococcota bacterium | reverse complement strand
CCGAAGGCGAAGGCGCGATCTGCCAGGACACCGGCATGCCCACCTTCGAGGTGGCCACACCCGTCGGTGCGAATCAGATCGTGATGGCGAAGCAGATCCGTGAGGCCATCGCCGAGGCCACGAAGCGCGGCAAGCTCCGCTCGAACTCCGTGGACTCGATCACGGGCGAGAACTCCGGCGACAACCTCGGGCCCGGCACGCCCGTCATCCACTTCCACCAGTGGGAGAACGACGACGAGATCGAGGTCAAGCTGCTGCTCAAGGGTGGCGGCTGCGAGAACACCAACGCGCAGTACGCGCTGCCCACCGAACTCCCGCCGCGCGGTGGCGTCGAGGATCGAGGTGCCCGGGTCGGAGCCGCGCCCCACGGCCCGGTCGAATCGAAGGCTCGAGGGCGATCCACCCGGGGACCCGCCGGCTGAGGCCGCCGTGGGGCGAGCGGAGCGGTTCCCTCGCTCGGCCCGCGCCGACGACCCGACGCCGGGGACAGCCCCGGAAGGACCGCCGAGAGCCGAGAGCGGGCCGGCATCGGTGAGAGCGGACAGCTGGGCGAGCTGGTGGGAGGCCGGGTCCGCCGGGAGCACCTGCGACGCGACGGGCGCGACGCGGGGCGCGACCATCGGCCGCCCCCTGCCGTCGACGCGAGCGCGGGCCGCTGCGCGGGCGAGGCTCGCTCGGGTCGAGGGCACGTAGTGGCCGACCGACGACTCACGTCCGCCGCTCTCTTCCCACGAGTCGAGCGCCCTGGAGGCGAGGAGCGCCGGAGGCAGCGAAGCGACCGAGCCCGAGGACGAGCGCTCGAGCGTGCTCGACGGACGCTCGGACCGCCGGGGACGGCGACCCTCGCGGGAGTCGGAGTCGGGGACGACGCCGCGCCCCGCTGCTCGTGCGACGGCGGTGGGGGCGAGAAGCTCTCCGTGCAACGGGAGCCCACGATCGCCCGAGTGAAGCACAGGCAGCCCGAACCCATCGGCGCTCACCGCGCTGGGTACACTCGTCCGGGCAGCGGGCGAGGCCACCGACCGGGCCAACAACGGTCCACGTTCGACTGCGCGACCCGGTCGACGGGTGGATTCCGGTTCGACGAAACCCGGTTCGACGAAACCCGAATCGACGAAACCCGGTTCGACGTAACCCGAATCGACGAAACCCGGTTCGACGGACGAGGTCCGCCGACGAGGAACCGGCGACCGCGACAGCGGCCCGAGTCGATCGACGGCCGTACGAGCCGCCGCGGCGCCGACGATCCGCGAGGTCGCCAGCGGCGAGGTTCGGTCGTTCGAGACGGCCGACAGCCACACAACCTCGGACAGGTCGCGTCCACCAGCGGTGGGCGCGCCCGGCCGCTCGACGTCGAGCCTCGCACCCGCCCGACTGGCGTCGAGGCGAGACCTCGAACCGGGGGCGCGCGCGAAAGGTACCTCCCGCCAGCTTCGGCGGGGGCCATCGAGTCGCGTGGCGGCGTGGAACGAGGAGCGGAGCCCGCCTTCCCCCGAGCTCCCGAGCCTGGCGCTCGGAGAGGACTCGGCAGGGTGGGCGCCCGCGGAACGGGCGGACGCTGCGAGGGCGTTCCGCGAAGGGTCCCACACGTCCGAGGACCGACCCGAATCCCGCAGCCGGGAGTCCAGGGGCCGGCCCGAATCCCGCGGCACGGAGTCCGAGGAGCGACCCGAATCCCGCGGCACGAAGTCGGTGGACCCCGAGCTCCTGGACGGGCCGGAGGCCGGCGAGCGACCGACTCCAGCGGCACGGGCGCCTGCGGAACGATCGCGTTCACCCGGGTGGGAGCCTGCCGACGAACCGACTCCGCCCGGGCGGACGCCCGCCGGACGGACGGCTGTCGCACCGGGTCCGATCGGTTGCTCCGGTGCGGAGATCGATCGCAGCAACGATCCGTCGGGCTGCGCGGGACGGGCGCGCGTGCTGCCCGCCTCGGCGGAGCGCATCCAACCCGTCGCTGCGCCGGAGAGCGGCGAACGGGACGTCGAGCGCGAGGCGCCGGCGTCGGCCCGGGTGGCCGCGGACTCCACGACCGACGACGGGACGGGGCGGGTGCCCGCCGCCGAGCGACCTCGGGCGGTGGACGTGCGTTGGGCGACCCCCGCGCTCACGTGCCGATGGACGGCGCGCGCGGTGGAGGGCTGGGCCGGATCTGCCTCGCGAGGGGAAGCGGCGGCGATGAGTGTCGGCGCCTCCACGAGCACCGGCCGAAGGCCTCGCTCGGCCCCACGTCCGAGCGCGTGTGAGAGCGAGCGCCGCCGGTATTCGCCGGTCGTCGTACCGTCTGCGGCTCCAGCCGCCCCGGAGGTCCGGACCGATGGGGTCGCTCCGTCGAGCGGCCCTGCCGAATCGGAGAGACCGGGGTCGGCGGACCGATCGAACGCGGCGGCGCCGAAGCCGGCCGAGCGGTCAGTGGACGGGGCTCCCGGTGCGGATCCCGGACCGACCGTCGCCCGACGGGCGGGCGAACGCCCCACGGGCGGTTCCCCACGAGTCCCCCACTCCGTGGGAGCGGCGTCGCCCAATCGATCCGCCGGACGCCTGGCGGGGCGAGCCCGCGGCGCGACCACGTCCTGGGGCGCCGAGGCCGACGGATTTCCCGCTACGAGGCCGAGATCTGGGCGGTTCGACCGCCGGATTCGATCCGACGTAGGCGCGACTCCGGCCGATGACTGGGGTCGATCTCGGGGGGATGTGCGCCCGCCGAACGACACCTGATCTCGGCGGGACGTGCGCCCGCCGAACGACTCGGAGGTCGGCGCGGGGGCGGTCCAACGCTCCGCAGCCGTCGAACCGAATCCCTGCGCTCCGCGGGCCGCGATCGCGGCGGTTCCGCCGACGCTGCGGACGGCCCTGGCGATCCGCGCCACGCTGCGCGCCTCGGTGCCGGGCCCGACGTACGGCACAGGGCTCGCGGCATGAACCTTCGCGCTGCGCGAGGTGGACCCGGAGGCCCTCTTGGCGACACCGGTGCCCCCAGCGTCACGGTGGGGGGTCGCGGCCGGCCGACGGTCGCCACCGGTAGGTCCCGCCGACACTCCCGACTCGGCAACGGCGGGATCGCGACCCGCGATCAACGTCTCGAGCTCGACCCGGAACCGCTCACCGCGGGGTCCGCGGAGCGAGTCGCTGAGCTCGTTCATCCACCCGTGGCGAGACTCCGCCACCCGACCGCGCTCGAACGCCCGCTCGACCGGGCGGGCCGCCCCGACGGTGCCCTCGCCTACCGACGCGGGGGGCGGCGCGTTCCCACGGACCACAGCGGTCACCGACTTGGCGCCGTCGGAGGAGCGACGCTGCGATTCGCGCGCCAGCCCCACCGGACCGACGGCGAGTTGCTCTCCGAGTCGCTTCCCACCGCGCCGATTCACCGAGCGCTCGAGCAGCCGGTACCGGGCACTGGACCCGATCGGCGAGCGCCGGTGATCGACGCCGACCTCGGCTGCGGCGCCCTCCGCGGGCCCGAGCAGGTCCTGGAAGTACGCGTCGGCAGACAGGTAGGTGAACGCACCCGGATCCTGCAAGCTCGCGCGGTCTTCCACTCGCCTGGCCGAGCCTACGGCGAACGGGTCCTGCATGCCGAACCGGTGGAAGAACGACGCGCCCGGCCCGACGTGGGCGCGGCGGCGATCTCGGCCGAACAGCCGGGTCGTGACGGACTCACCGGGGATGGTTCGGGCCTTCGTCATCGGCCAGCTCCCGTAGCAACTGCGGCGCGGGACGGCCGGCCGCAGGGCGAAAGAGGTCTCGCGAGTGGCCCGATGGCCAGGCAGCTCGAACGCTCGGCGTGGGGGACTCGTGCCCACCCGCCTGCGACGAGACCGACCTGCACTCGACGGGGATCAGCCCCGCCGAACCAAAGGGTCCAGCTCATCAAAAACTCCAGAAAACAGAAGAAGAACCAACAAAGAATCGGCGAGTTGCAGCTCGTCGAAGAAGGTCAGGATCCGAGCCTCAGGTCCACGACGATAGATTCTGCCGTGGAGATGGGGCGAATGAGGACCCTCACGTTCACATACCCGATGTCTCTCGCCTCCGGCGGATTGATCTCCGCATCACACTTCACATCGTATTCCAAGCCTGCCTTGTCCCCGGTCAAAAGTCCAGCCCCCCACATCCGATCGAGCCGAGCTCGAACCATTCGGGCGACGATTTCCCAGAGTTCAGGCTGATTGTGCTCGAACACCACCCACTCGGAGTCGCGTCTGAGCTGCTCGGAGATCACCGACGCGATGCGCCGCGAGTTGATGTGGGTCCAGTTCGGATCGCGAGACAGGGTGCGGGCGCCCCACACGACCACACCCCGCGCCGGTTGGGACAGGATCGGGTTGAGGTGGGCCTCGATCAGGCGGTCCGACTCGCGCCACCGGATCGCGACCTCCGGGTGGGTGACCCCCTGCAGGACCTGGTTCGCCGGAGGCCACTTCACCCCGAACGGGGCGTTGTCCAGCTCGAGCTTCGCGAACAGCCCGGCGATGCTGCCTGCGGGAGGGAACAGCTCGTCGCCGTTCATCAGCCACGGGTAATACAGCGCGCCGTACGCTGCCGACTCCCCTGCCCGGTCCCGAAGCTCACCCACCCACCGCAGCAGCGGCTCGTCGTGGAGGTCCTTCGGGGCGTCCAAGATCAGGAACCGGCAGTTCATTTGGCGGCAGTGGTCGAGCAACATCCGCATGGTGGGTTCGGCCGGCACGGTCGGCCGACCCATCCGATCGATGGTGTACGGCAGGTACGCCAGCACCGGCATCGCCAGCAGGCCGATGTTCTCCTCGCTCGCGAGGTGGTCGAGCAGGCTGTGGAACGTGAGCTCGAATGGGCTCGCCTGCATCAGGTCGCGCTCGCTGCCCAGGCAGATGCCGACCACGTGGCAGCGCTGGCCGCCGTTCGCGAAGAACGCGTACACCGAACGGGCGGTCACGGGATCGATCAGGCCCTGGATGCCGCTGACGAGGAACTCGCCCCACGACGCGAGCGGCTGATCGATGAAGTCGCCGAGGGACGCACCCTCCGGCCACCGAGCTCGCGGGATCGCCCCGATGAACCCGGTGATGTCGCCCCGGACGTGATCGCCGCTCTCACGCGCCTCGCGCGCGTGCTGGAGGATGATTCCCGGCCGCATCTACGCCCCTACCCGCCGCGGGACTTGTTGATCTTCTCGTTGATCTCAGACACTTCCTTGACCCACTGGTGACGCTCCTTGTGGGTCATGTCGAGCAGCTGGTCGCGTGACCAGTGGAAGTGGTAAGCGAGAAAAGCTACCTCCTTGAAGATGTTTTCAAGGGGGTAGCTCACGATTCCCCCAGGCGGCCGAACTCCTTCTCGAACCGCGCCCCGCACTCGGGACAAGTGACGCTGACCATCGCCTCGTCCTCGTTGATCCGGTTGTACATCTCTTCGAGGAACCGCAGATCGCCGGCGAACAGGTTCTCGATGACGGCCGCGTTGACTTCCTCGAGCGACCCGAGCCGGGTGATCACCCGCGACAGCAGCACGATGATCAAGTAGGCGCGGTTCCGCTGGACCCGCAGGTCGTTGAGCGGCGCGATCTCGTCCTTCGCGTTCGCGAGGCGCATCACGCCTTCGCGGTGCACGGTCCCGTCAGCGTCGACGTACCCGCGCGGGAGGACGAACTCGTACTCGGTCTTGAACTCCATAGGAACAACCTCTGCAGACTCGGCGGTATACACTCGGAACGAACGGCCGCAGCCGTTCGACCGGGTCGGACCATAGCACGGGGGATCCACGCCGGTCCGCCTGAGACACGAAACCCCCGGATCCGAAGACCCGGGGGTCGTGTGCGTCACGCGCGGTCACCCGGCGTGGCGTCGGCTCGGGTCGTGCGTCGCGGCGAGCCGGACGCCGACCCGAAGGCCGATCAGCGCATCACGCGCTCGACCTTCTCGACGGCGATCTCGACCTTCTCGATCGCCATCGCGGAGGAGTCGGAGTTCATCTCGGGGACGAACCAGTTCGCCGGCCAACCCTCGTAGAAGTTGTACTGGGCGACGATCGAGGTGAGGTCCTGGTCGAGCACGGTGATCGTACCGGAGCGCCGGTCGATGATCCCGTCCTCGATGTTCTTCCGCCACTTCCACAGGTCGTCGGTCGCGGTGTACCCACGCTCGAGGACGATGTTGTCGTACGTGGTGCGGCCCGGCTTCTTGCGGACCACGGTGTCGTTGCCCTGCTTGAACTCGATCACTTCCGTCTTGGAAGCCATACCCGACATCGACTTGAAGCCACCGATGATGGTCTTCGAGTCCGGGGTGATCCCCGAGATTTCCAGCAGGAAGTTGTAAGCGCCAAAGAGCTCTTCGGTCGGCATCGTCATCCTCTCGCGTAGGTCCGAACGGAGATGGCTTCCGTTCCGGAAGTAGAAGTGTCGGGTGACTGTTCAGTGGTGCCACCGCCGCCCGACTCGACGAGGATACCCGCGCTCGGTCCCGGTGTCAGGTCCTGGCCCCCGAAATTTCTTCGGTCGCCGTCGTACCCCCGAAAGCACGACGCCCCGGCGCGGATCGTAGTCCGGCCGGGGCGTGGTCGAGAGGGCCGAACCGGGCTCAGTCCTCGATCAGGGCGCCGCCGTCCCACTGGCCGATCGAGAACACCACGAACTCCGCCGGCTTCACCGGACAGATCCCGACCTGCACGTTCACCTGGCCCGCGTCGATCAGGTACTTCGGGTTCGTCTCGGCGTCGCACTTCACGTAGAACGCCTCTTCCGGCGTCGCACCGAACAGCGCGCCCGAACGCCACACGCGTAGCAGGTACGCGCGCACGTCGCGCGACAACTTGCTCCACAGGAACCGATCGTTGGGCTCGAACACCGCCCACTGCATGCCCTGCATGATCGACTGCTCGACCATGATGAACAAGCGGCGCACGTTCACGTACTTCCACTGCGGATCGGACTTCGTCGCGAGGGTTCGCGCGCCCCAGATCCGGATCCCGCGATCCTTGAAGATCCGGATCACGTTGATGCCGCGATCGTTGTACTGGCCCTGCTCGAGCTTGTTGATGCTCTGCGACAGGCCGGTGATGCCCATCACGATCTCGTTCGCGGGCGCCTTGTGCACGCCGCGCTCGCCGTCGACCCGGGCGAACACGCCGGTGACGTGGCCGCTCGGCGGCACGTACACCTCGTTCTTCTCGCACGGGATCAGCTTGCGCCGCATCAGGCCGCGGATCGAGGGCTCGGGGGCCTTGCCGACGAACCACGACGGCTTCGTGATCTTGACCCACGGCACGTACATCGCGCCGTAGCCCTTCTGGGACGCCGGGATGTCGACGTCGCCCGTCGACACGATCGGCCCGTCGACGATCGCGAACCGATCCTTGCGGATCTCGCAGTGCTCGAGCAGCTCCTTCTGCTGGGCGAAGCTGAGCCCGGTCGCGACGTGCAGCGCCATGTCGTCACAGTCGTCGAACGCATACAGGCCGATCTTGTCGGCCTGGTTCTCGCGGATCGACACATCCAGGTCCTGCACGCCCATCAGGTACACGTACGACTTGCCGCCGCCGTTGTCGTAGAACCCGTTCACGCCGGCCACGAAGTTGAACACGGTGGGCTGCGACAGCCACTGCCGGAACGCGTCCTTCAGGCTCTCGTCGGAGGTGAGCGCCTCGAACACCGCGTCGGCCGCGTCGTCCGGGTCTTCGATCTTGCGGCCCACGAGCTCCTCGATCGAGCGGGTCTCCACCATGTACTGGGCGAAGTAGCTCTGGAGCCAGCGGAAGAACTCGCTCTTGTTGGTGACCGCGAACGGCGGCACCGAGTACTCGTTCATCAGCGAGGTGCCCTTGGCGCCCTGGAACTCGTACCCGTAAACCTGGAGCAGGTCCTTGGCCGTCTTCGGGCGGGGCTTGTCGAGCGGGAACGCGGCGTGCACCGTGTTCAGCATCTCCTCGACCATCGACTCGGTCTCGGTGATGACCTTGCCCTCGACATCGAGCGCCTTCGAGTTCACCTCGATGCTCTGCTTGCCGACCGTGATCCGGGTCTGACCGGACTCGGACTTCCCGATGCTGGCCTTGTGCCCGCACATGTCGAGCAGCGCCCGCACGTCCTTGACCGCCGTGCGGCGGAGCTTGAACGCCTCGGTGAGGGCGCCGACGGCCTCCTCGGCGGCCTCCCCGTGGATGCCGCCCTTGGTGTCGACCAGCTGCGGGATCACCTTACCGGAGACCTGGCGCTGCCCGTCCGAAGCCTGGATGGAGACCGCGTCCACCTTGGGCTCGTGCACGAACATGCCGAGGAAGCCCGGGATCGACGTGGCAACCGAAGCGATCGGCCTCGGGCCCGAGTCGACTTCCCGGATGTAGACGCCTGGCGTGTGGTATTCCATGTGCCGCTAGTCCTCGCTCTCGTTGTCCTCGATGGGACGGTGTCCAAAACCTGGCGGGCCGATGTGCATTTTCGGCTGCGCCGGAGAAGATCCAGAAGGTGAATTCGTGCCGCTGATCCTGCCGTTCGGGCGCGAGTCGGAGGGCTCGCCCTGCATGAGGCGCGTGCGGTGATGGGCGACGCGGGTGGGCGGGCCGGACACCAGCGAGCCTTCCATCGCGCATTGCGCTCGGTAGGTCAAGTAGGGGCGGTACGGCGCCTCGTTGATCGTGAAGAAGTTGATCGCGTCGCCGATGGTCAGGTCGTCGACCAGGTTGAGCGACACCTTCTCCATGATCAGGTCGTCTCCCCCCTCGACGCCCGGTTTCCACGGAGCGCCGGTCGAATCCACCAGCGACCCGTCGGGGAGGATGTACTTTCGCGGACGATAGACCAGGTGGGTCGCGTCGTACAGCCGCATCAACAGCCACCCCATCAGCCGCTCCGCGTCACTGCGGAACTTGCTGTGGATGGCGATCATGTAGAACAGGTTCAGGTACAGCGGCGCCCGCTCGTAGAAGATGTTCTCGCCGTCGGTCGATCCCGTGTTGGTCGAGACCTTCGCCGGTCGCCACTGCTTGCTGTTCATCAGCGAGGTGTTCTGGGCCGCCCGGTACATGTAGACGTACAGGACCTCCTCACGGTCCTTGGGCACGAACGACAGGTCCTCTTCGACCCGCGGCGGCGGCGTGGTGAACGTCCACCCGTCGAGCAAGTACCGATGAAGCGACTCGGTGACCTCACCGATGATGTTCAGGCCTTGCACGGGCCCCTGAACGAACCCAGGCGGCAGGATGCGGGTCGTGGTGTCGCTCACCTGCCCTCCCCGTCGACCGCGCGGGCCGCCCGGGCGAACGGGCGGGGGCGCGCCGGAGGGCGCCGGTCCTCACCGAAGGGCCGCGACCCGCGCCCGAGCTCTGCCTGCAGCTCGGCGAACGCACGCCCCGGTCCCTCCGGCGCCGCAGGGCGCTCGGCGTGACGCCGGTCGACCGACCACGGGTCCGGCACCTCGACCCGCGACGGCCGGACCGGCTGGAGGGAGAACGGCGTGCGGACGAGCCGGATCAGCAGCGGCGCCGCGGGGCCCGCGGTGATCCGAGCGCCCTTCGGCTCGCGCACGCTGGTCGGCGGCGGGTGCAGGCGCTCCCCGAACGGCCGACGAGCAGGCTCGGCCGGCGCTGCTTCCCGCGCCCACACCGACCGGAGCGGCTCGCGATCCTCCTGGGCCAAAAGCCCGGGGACATGGCGTTCGAGGCGCGCTTCGACTCTGCTCCTGGCGCTCATCCGCAGTCGCACCCGATCGGGAAGTGGAAGGCGATCCTGCTGGCGGGGAGCCGTACAGATCAAGGCCCTACGAGAAAAAAGTGCCGGCTCCCGAGGGGCGGCCCCGCCTGGTAAGCTGCGCGCCGTGGCCGAAGACCGCAAGCAGACGCGCAAGGGGCCGGGGGATCCCGCGACTCAGCAGGTGGACCGAGACGCCAAGTCGCGGATTCAACAGCTGTCTCGGGTGCTCGGGAACGACGAGATCGCGAAGCGGATCTCGGGCGGGAACGCGACCCGCGATCAGATGCTCGCGTTCGTGACCGAGCGCCTCGGGGTGGTGCAGGAGCTGCAGAAGCGCGAGCTGACGCTCACCCTGAAGGGAGCCGACTTCGGCATGCCGCACCACCTCGACGCGCGTGACCTGGCCCGCCCGACCCGGTGGCACGAGACCGCCACCGCGTACCGGGAGGCGGTGGACGCGGTGTGCCGCGGAGACCTGCGGCGGGGTCAGGACCTGCTCGAGCGGGCCCAGCGCGTCGAGCAACAGACCCTGTCCGAGCTCTCTTCACTGGTCGACACGGGGGAAGCCTGGAGGGAAGGGACCCTCGACCCGGGTGTGCTCGCGGCGATGGTCGCCCAAGCGCCGGTCAGCGGCGCCTGCGCGGAGCCCACGGAGGTGAAGTCCCGCCTCGACGCGATCCTAGCGGTCACCCAGACCGTGCCCGACCGCGCGACCCCGCGCCGGGAGCTCGATCCCTGGTGGACGCTCGAAGACGAAGAGGAGGAGGAAGGTGATGGCGACGGATGACCGGTGGGTCCGAGACGAGGTGGAGCGCCTGGTCGCGTACCCGACGGTGTCGAACCGGCCGGTGACCGCGCTCGCGGCGCACGTGGCGCAGCGCGCCGAAGATCTCGGGTTCTCGGTCGAGCGGTTCGACGTCTCGGCCGACAAGGGGAGCGTGATCGCGTCGATCGGACCGGAGGACTCAGAGGGTGGGCTCGTGCTCAGCGGCCACCTCGACGTGGTCCCGACCGAGAACCAGCCGTGGACCAGCGACCCGTTCCGGGTGGTGGAGCGCGACGGGAAGCTGTTCGGCCGCGGCACCGCCGACATGAAGGGGTTCGTCGCCGCCACCTGCGCCGGCCTCGCCCGCATCGCCGCCCACGCGTACCGCCGTCGCCTGGTGTTGATCTGGACCCACGACGAGGAGATCGGGTGCCTCGGGTCGGCGGCGATCGCCGACGCGATGGCGGGCCGACCGTTCCCTCGCGCGTGCTGGATCGGCGAGCCCACCGAGTTCCGCATCCAACGCATGCACCCGGGCCACGTGGCCGCCGAGATCGAGATCGGTGGGCGCGCGGCGCACTCGTCCCGCCCCGATCTCGGTTCGAACGCGATCGAGGGCCTGACCGACGTGCTGCGGGTGGGTCGGGACCTCGCGCGCGAGCTCGCGACCCGCCACCAGTCCGACCTGCCGGAGATCGAGCGGCCGTGGGTGGTGCTGAACCTGGCGGAGGTGCACGGCGGCACCGCGATCAACGTGGTGCCGGACAAGGTCGTGCTCAAGCTCGGGTACCGACCGCTGCCGGGCCACCCCGCCGGCGCGGTGTTCGACGAGCTGATGGGACGAATCCGAGCGCTGTCGCTCCCCTACCCCATCGACGGGCGGCTGCTCCGCTCGACCCCCGCGATGCTGACCCCCGCCGGAACGCCGCTGCAGCACGCGCTGGGGGCACACGCGGACCACCCCGAGTGCGGCGCCGCCACGTTCGCGACCGACGGGGGCAACCTCGCGCGGCTCGGGATGAGCCCGCTGGTGTTCGGCCCGGGCTCGATCACGGTGGCCCACCAGGCCGACGAGTTCGTGCCGGTCGCCGATCTCGTGCGCACGGTCGACGTGGTCGAGCAAACCGTGCGACGGTGGTGCGTCGACGACGATCGCCCGCAACCCGCTCAGGTGAACCCATGACCCCCAACGTGTTGATCGTGCTGCTGGACGACGTGGGGGCGGACAAGGTCGCCGCCTACGGGTTCCCCGACGCCCCACCGACGCCGACCCTGTCGGCGCTCGCCGACGAAGGCGTGCGGTTCGACCAGGCGTGGGCCACGCCGGTGTGCTCTCCCACCCGAGCGGCGCTGATGACCGGCCGGTTCGCGTACCGCAACTCGGTCGGGGCGGTGATCATGAACCGCCAGGTCAAGGAGCTCCCGCTGGACGAGCTGACGCTGGCCGAGGTGGCCCGCAGCGCCGCCACCCCGTACGCGACCGCCGCCGTCGGCAAGTGGCACCTCGCGACCGCCGACAGCCCGAGCGGGCTCGGGCACGCCCACGCGCAAGGGTTCCAGCAGTTCGCGGGCTCGATGAACAACATCGCGGGCGACCACACCTACGTGAGCTGGGACAGGGTCGGGTTCGACGGCGTCGAAGCGGTCGAGACGGGCTTCTCCACCACCGTGATCACCGACGACGCGATCACCGCGGCGCGGCACATGCAGGAGCCGTTCCTGTTGTACGTGGCGTTCCACGCAGCGCATCGCCCGTTGATGCCGCCCCCGGAGGCGGTGCTCGGGGGGTTCGAGGTCGATCCGCAGTCCGAGACCTCCCTGTACGACGCGAACCTCGTCGCCGCCGATCACGAGATCGGGCGGCTGCTCGACGCGCTCGGGGAGCGCCGCGAGCGGACGGTGGTGTTCGTGATCGGCGACAACGGCACGCCAGGGCACGCCAAGGACGCCGAGGGGATGGAGGGCGGCAAGGGGAGCTTCACCGAAGGCGGCCTGCGCGTGCCGTTCCTGGTGTCGGGCCCCGGCGTGACCGCCCGCGGGGCGAGTGACGCGCTGATCTCGGTGGTCGACGTGCTCCCGACGGTAGCGGAGCTCGCCGGGGTCGAGCGGCTCGACCCGACGCTCGACGGGGTGTCGCTGGTGCCGGCGTTCACCGATCTCGGCGCGCGCGTGCACGAGCGGCTGTACAGCGAGACCCGCCACCCGGCCGAGGGGCCCCCGTGGCGCAACGTCGGTCGAGCCGCCCGCGACGCCAGCCTCAAGGTGGTCGAGGAGGACGGCGACCGGACCGTGTTCGCGATCGACGGGTTCACCGAGGCGCCGGTGGACCGATCGGACCTCGCGGGGGCAGAGCGGCGCCGGGTGCGCAAGCTCGAGTCCGAGATCGACTGCCACGACCCGTGATCAGAACCGAACGTCGACCGCGAGCCCCTCCGGCGCCGGCACCAACCGAACGTCGGACGACAACACCCCGCCGATCGCGAGCCCCGCAGCGCCGGCCAGCCCGACCCACGAAGCGCTCATCCACACCGCGGCCGCGGTGTGCTTGCCCCGGGCCGGATCGTCCGCGGTGCGCCCGAGGGCCGCGAACGATCCGCCGAGGCTGACCAGGCTCCCGACCCCCACCGCGCCGCCCGCGCCGAGCAGCGCCCAGGTCTCGCCGGTCGGATCGACGTCGGGCACCAGCGCGGTCGGACGGTACGGCGGCGGGACCGGCGCCGGCAGCGCGACCTGTTGGGTGCGCGCGGCGATCCGCGCCCGGAGGGAGGCCATCCGGAGGTCGATGGTCTCCTGCTCCGCCTGGGGAGCCGTCGGTCGGTACAGGTTGAGCTCGTTGTACGCGAGCTCGAGCTCGCCCATCCGCTCGTAGCAGTTCGCGATGTTGAAGTGGAACTCGCCGCGGTCCGAGATCGCCAACGCCTCGCGGTACGCCGCGACCGCGCCCTCGTAGTCCCCTTGGTCGTACCGCAGCGACCCCCGCTCGAACAGGTCGCGCAGCTGCTCCCGGTCCGACGCAAACGCGAGCCCCGCCCACGCCAGGAT
>JBEBJC010000124.1:0-13489 GCA_040080105.1 Myxococcota bacterium | reverse complement strand
CACCCGGTGCACCGCGGTCGCGTGGAACCCGGGCCCGCCCGGGCGCGCGACCTCGACCAGCGACTCCCCGTCGATCGCGAACACCCGCAGCCCGCCGGAGGCCCCGGCGGCGAACACCTTGCCGTCGGCCACCGCCACGTGCTCCACGTACCCCTGGTCGAGCTTCACCCGGGCGAGCCACCGCGACCGCGCCGGGTCCGCCACGTCGCACAGCCCCACGCCCTCCCAGTTCAGCGGCACCACCAGGCGGTCGCCCGTCGACACCACCCCGGGGTACACGTGGGCGCCGAACGCCAACAGGCACTCGAACCACCGCGGCCGCGCCGGATCCGACACGTCGACGAAGTCGATCGCGCGGCCGTGTTCACCCACGAGCAACGTGGTCCCGCGCAGCTCCACGAAGTCGATGTCCGAGCGGAACACCAGCGACGTGAGCAGCGCGGGCCGCCCGCGGTCGGCCAGGTCGACCACGTGCAGCGTGGCGCCCGCGGCGACGTACGCGACCGAGACCCCGTCGGTCGCCAGGTGCCTGGCGGACGGGATCGCCAGCCGCGCCGGAGGGCCGAGGTGGGGGCCGGTCACCGAGAACTGCGCTGGGGGGTTCATTCTTCGTACCCGTCGTCGTCGGAATCTGCGTCGTCGTGGTGCGCGGGCACCTTCAGGTCGTCCACCACCGCGGTGAACGCAGGATCTGCGCGCACCGGGTCGAAGTCCGTGTCGCGGGTCAGCTTGTCGACCGACACCTGAGCCGGGTGCGCCGCCGCCGCTTCCCGAAGCGCCCGCGCGCACGCCTCGGCCCGCCCGGTGAGCCCGTACAGGCAGGCGGCGTTGTACTTCGCCATCGCGAAGTATTGGCGGAACGCCGAGCGCAGCTGCTCGTCGAGGTCGAAGCCGAACAGCTCCGCCACCATGCCGTCGCTGCCGGGCGCCGGGTCGAACCGGCTCCAGTCCATCGCGAACAGCTGGTCGAACACCCGCTCCGCCGCGGCGAGCTCCCCCGCCCGCACGTGCAGCGCCGCGAGGTTGCTGCTGATCATCACGTAGTCGGGGTGCATCGGGTTGGTGCGCGCCAAGACCCCCTCCAACACCCGCACCCCGGTCGCCCGGTCGCCCGCGGCCTCGAGCGCCCGGTTCACCGTGACGAACACCGCCACCACGGTCTCGCCCGGGGTGCGCTCGATCACCTCCAGCACCACCTGGGGCAGCCCGAGCTCGATCAGCCGGTCGAAGCAGGTCCGCGCGAGGTCGGCGGCGGAGACACCGGGGTACCTGGCGAAGAACCATGGCAGGTCCCGCTGGAACGCCGGCTCCCGCAGCAGCGGGTCCTGCATCGGCTCGAGCGGCCACCACAGCTCGAGCAGCGCGCGCCGCCGCACCTCGTCGCCCCCGAACCACCGATACGCCTCCAGCGCCCGCTCGACCCACCGCTCGGGCGCGCGCGCGAGGCGCCGGAGGATCTGGTACGACAGGGTCCAGTTGGTCTGGACGAGCTTCTGCGCGAGCTCCTCGTCGGTGGCGTGGCGCCAGACCTCGAGGAACTCGGCCTCCTCGCGCACCTCGGCCGCCGCGCGGGCGCGGGCTTCGTCGGTCCACGGCGAGACCCAGCGCGCCAGCGCCTCGTACAGCGGGTCCTCGAGGCACGCGGACTCGCCGCCGGACCATTGCCCGCCCCTGGTGTGCTCGCGCCGCACGCGATCGGCCGCCCACCGGAACAACACGTAGCCGTCCAGCGGCTCTGCGCGGTCGAGCGGCGCGCCGACGTAGGTGGCGAAGGCCTTCCGGTACACGAGGTCGTCCCCCACCAGCGCCCGAACCGCCTCGATCACGACCCGCCCGGCGGCGAGCGGCCCGTCGCGGTCGAACGCGAGCGCGGCGCGGACGTACGCCAACGACGGGGCGTCCGGCGCGTGGGTCACCGCCCGCTGGAGCTCGGCCTCGGCGGACGGGTCCGCCGCGTCGACCGCGGCCCACGCGAGCCGGACCCACGCGGCGCGCAGCGAGCGGGCCTGGGCGTCGTCGAGGGACGGGGTGGCGCCGAGCAGGCGCACCAGGTGGCGGCTGTGCTCGGTCCCAGGGTGGTTTCGCTGGTAGAACTTCACCAGCGTCCGGGCGAACGGGGCGAGCCCCGGGGTGGGGTCCCGCTCGTACGCCACCTCGAACGCCTCGATCATCCCCGCGTCGGTCGCCCGCATCTGCTCGTGGAACCGCACGTGGCCCGCCTCGCTCGGGTACAGCGCCTCCTCCCACGCGGCGGACGCGCCGAACGCCGCCGGATCGGCGGCGTACCGCGCGGCGAACGTGACCCACTTCGCGTCGATCGCGCCCGCCGCCCACTCGGCGTACCCGTCGATCCCGTGGTACCGGTCCCGCTCCACGTGCTCCCGCACGAGCCGGGGCGGCTCCTCGAGCCCGATCTCGCGCAGCCGCTGGGCGAACATCCGGATCGCCTGCCCGCCGTCGCGCAGCTCGGTGCACCACGCGTCCATCAGCTGCACGAGCCGCGGCGCGAGCGGGCGGGCGCGCGGCCCGAGCCACTCGAGCCGGTCGTCCACCAGCGACCACTTGTCGCCGTACCACTCGAACGTGGCGGGGAGCTCGTCGATGCACTCGCTCAAGGTCGACAGGTAGCCCTCGGGCAGCTCCCCTTGGAACGGCGGGCGGTGCCGCCCAATCTTCGGGTCCATCCCCTCGCGCGCCCGGTACACCTGCTCGAGCCCCCACAGCCGCCACACCGGGTGGTCCGCCCCGGTGAGCTCGGCGCAAGCGGCGGAGAATGCGGGCTCGAGCGCGGGCCGCTCGGCCTCTGGCGTGTCGCGCCACCCGCCGAACCGATCGTCGAGGGTCGGGTACACCTGCGCGAGCGCCGCCTCGAGGTCGCGGCGCGGCAGCGCGGGCAGCGGACGGGCCCACGCCCGGCGGAGGTACCCAGCGGTCCACCCGGGGTCGAACGTCCACCCGACCGAGGCCCAGTCGCGCGGGCTGTCCCCCCCGGGCTCGGCCAGCGCCGCCTCCGCCAGCCCGCGCAGGCGATCGGCGAGGGCGGGGTGGTCGATCACCAGCGCCGCGAGCGCGGCGCGGTGAGGCGAATCCGGGGTCGACACGGACTGGAGCAGGAACTCGAACCGCTGCTCGAGCGTCGGCGGCTCGGGCTTCGCCGCCGACCGCTCGATCCGGTCGCGCAGCGGGCCGGTGAGCGTGGCGAGGGTGATCGGCGGGTGGAACTCGAGCCTGCCGACCACCCCTTCGCGCGCGTAGTCGTGTTGACCCACGAAGCACCGGAACGGCAGCGCCTTCGGGAAGTCGGCGAACCGCTCGTCGGCGAACAGGGCGTCGACCAGCCCAGCCGCCCACCCGCCGTACTGGGCCGCGCGCAGGTGCACGAACAGCGTCTTCCCCGGCACGTGCTCGCCGTCGAACGTGAGGTGGTAGGGCGAGCCCGACTCCTTCGACAGCGCGTACACGAAGCCGTAGTCGGCCTCCTCCGGGTCAGGGGCGCCCGCGAGGTTGTCGGAGTGGGCGAGGATCTCGTGGTTCAACCCGTACTGGCGCCGCCAGGTCTCGGTCTCGGGGTCGATCGACACCGAGTCGAGCACCGCGTCGCCCCAGTCGTAGTCGCCGATCTGCAGCCGCAGCCCGTTGAACGGCTGGAACAGGTGACTCTGGTCGTCCTCGTCGGTGCGGCGCTCGAGCAGCCGCTCGACCACGAAGTCCACCCGTCGCTGCAGCGGCCCGATCGGGGCGAACCACCGCACCAGCGCGTCGAACCCGGCGGCCGGCGACGGCGTGTCGTCCTCGCGCAGGTAGTCGGTGGGCTTGCCCTTGATCCGCTGGTTCTCGGGGGCGTGGAACAGGTCGCGCAGGAACACGAGCGCCGCGGCGGGCCCCCCCGCGCGCCACGCCTCGCGGTACGCCTGGTCGTACGACATCCCCGAGCCTCCGGTCGGCGCCGGGACGGCGGCCGTCCGCCGATGTAACCCCGGATCTCGCGGCCCTCCCAACCCCCGCGTCACGCCTTGGCCAGCTCTCGGTCGAGGGCGACGAGCTCCCGATACAGACCTTTCACCGCAATGAACCCGCGCTCCACCGCCATCCTGGCGGCGACGTCGCGCTCCTCGCGAGCGTTCGGCGCATCTCCGCGGAGCAGGTGGATCCGGGCGGTGATGGTACGCCCGATGAACTCGTAGGCAGGGGCCCGAGCAAGGTCGGGCTGGATCGTCCGGATCCGCGACCAGGCGAGTTCGGGTTCCCCTACCCTCGCCTCTGCCAGCGCGCGCCACGCCTCGATCACACACCGGTCGTCCGCTTCTTGCGGAATGTAGCTGTCGTCGACACCCAACCGCAGGGAGGCGGCGATGGCCAAGGCTTCACCCGGACGGTCGAGCTCGAGCTCCGCCCGCAGGAGGGTGGACCAGAGGATTCCCTGCTCACCCAGGCGGCTCCCCCATCCCTGGCCCGTGAGGTCGCGGAGTATCTCCCTACAGAGGGCACGGGCACGGTCGGGCCGGGCCTGGACCAACCACCACAGAGCGAGACCCTCGATCACCTCCCACTCCAGGGTGGGCAACCCAGCGCGCCGGCATTCGGCCCGCAGCTCGGCGCCGAGTTCGTCGAGACCCTCGTCACCGAGGAGCGAGCGGCAGCAGAACGACTTCACGCTGGTGCGCAGCCAGAGGAGGGCGGTTCGACCGCGGCCCATGCTTCGCGCCGCATACTCGAACCGCCCCGCCGCCAGGTGGTAGGCACCTGCGAAGGCGTCGCGCGCGCCCATCTCGTACAACGCTCGGTCGACGCAGCCCACCTGCCCCGCCCGGGCGGCGATCGCCAATGCACGTTCGAGCGTCGTTCGCCCAGGCTGACCGGAGGCGCACTCCCTTAGGTAGCAGGCCCACTCCGCCTGGAACCGGTGCCCCGCCCGGGCGGCCGCTCGATGCGCCCGCTCGGCCTCGGTTGCGTCCTGCCGGAGGTGAGCGATCAGGCAAGACGCGCGCGCCTCCGTCAACGCTGCGTCGGCAGTCACCGCATCCGCCTGCGCCGCCAGGGCGTTCTCGAGCGCTTCCTCCACCTCGAGCTTCGACCGGTGGGCGACAGCGCGGGCCTGCAGCAGGCGGGCCCGATCGAGGCCGACCGGGAGCTTGGGCAGGACCGGTGCCACCACGGAGATCGCGTCGTCGAAACGTCCCTCTCGTTGAAAGAACGTCGCGACCGCGTCCGCGCAGCGAGCCGCCAGGTGCCACTCGCCAGCCGCCCCTGCAACTCCGGTCGCGCGAAGGAGCTCGTGGGCGCAGCGGCGCAAGCGGGACAGCTCCGAGGGTGGGAGCCAGTCCGCGATTCGATCCAGCTCGGCGGGATCGCCCAACCTGGCCATGGCAGCAAGGTAGCGCATCACCCGGTCCGGGTCCCCGGGATCGGAGCGCCGCTGGTCCTCCACGAAGGCGCGTACCATCTCGAGCAACCCGAGCACGAGCTGGCCGTCCGTGATGCCGAACGACGAGATCCATGACCTGTCACGGAGCTGCTGCACGACGCTCAGCGAGTGCGCGATCACTCCGTCCGCTTCCTCCATGGTGAATCGGTGAAAGCACGACAGTGTGAGGAGGGCTTCCTGGAGGACTGGATCGAGCTCCCGCCAGGCTCCCACCAAAGCGTCGTGGATCGAACCGTGACGGCCGGATCTGCGGATGTCTGCGAGGACCTGGAGCGCAGGACCGTCGCGCAGCGCTTCGAGCGACAACACCCCGAGCCTCCGTGCCGACAGGTCGATCGCCAGTGGGACCCGGTCGAACCGTTCGACCACCGCACGGGCCGCAGCGATCGTGTGCGGATCGTGGTCGATTCGGAAGGGAGACGCCCGCTCGAGGAACAGCGCCAGCGCGGGCTCCGGGTCGAGTGGACCCAGATCGACGACACAATCTGCCCGAAACCAGGCGCGGGACGTCACCACGAAGCCAGTCGAAGGCGATCGTCTTCGCCACAGCTCGACCAACTCCACCGCGCCCACATCGAGGCGCTCAAGCTCGTCGAGCACGACGAGAGGCACAGTGTTCCCGGAGAGGGCGTCGCCGACGCGCTCGACGCTCGATCCGTTCATCGCGACCATCCCCAGCGCCACCTCGACGGCCCGAACGAGGTCCGCGAGTGACGTGGCGGCACCTCCGTCCACCCAAACGGCGCCAGTGCGGGCCGCGACCTCGCGCGCCAAGGTCGTCTTCCCCATCCCTGCCGGCCCGACGATCGCGACGACGGACGGGCACTCGAGTGCACCGACGATACGGGCGAGCTCTCGATCTCGACCGAACATCGGTGTGGAGGGCGGACGGCTCGTTGGCGGCAGTTCGAGCCGGTACCCGCCCTGTCCGCGCACTAGGAATCGAGGCTGGGACGGGTCGGCCTCGATCTTCGAGCGCACTCGCCACAACAGTGTGTCGAGCGCCCGACCTACCCGTTGGTTGCAGATCTCCCGCGTGAGCACCGCTCGCTCGACCACCGCCCCCTCGGCGCGGTACAAGCGTTCGATCAACGCTGTCTCCCGGGGCGTGAGCGGGACCGTCGTTCCTCCGGTCGTCACTCTCATCCTGCGGAGGTCGACTTGCCGGTCACCCAGGTGCAGGAGATTCTCCGTTGACGGAGCCGAAGGGGCAACGGGCTGCGAGGGCGCTGGCACCGGTAGGAAACGGTAGCCGATCCCGTGTACCGTCAGCAGGTGGTCAGGGGCCTTGGGATCGAGTTCGATCTTCTCGCGCAGTCGCGAGATCGTGGTGTCACAGGCCCGGCTGACCACGCTCGACGAAGCACCCCACACCTCACGCAACAGCTCGTCGCGGCCCACGGAGCAATGCGGACGTTCGACGAGGTAGCGAAGCAACCTCAGTTCGATCCGGGTGAGCTGGGAGCAGGTGCCGTCGCCCGTCCACACTCGTCCCCGATCGAGGTCGAGCACTCGGCCCACCAACCCGACGATGCAGTCCAAACGGCCCCCGCTGTTTGGTTTCTAACCGCACCCAACTGGATTGGCGACGCCGTGGTACGTCGCACCGTGGCCGAACCGGCGCACTCGTCACCCCCCCGTCAGCAGCCCTCCGCGCTTGGCGCGCCACTCGAACCATCGGAACACCAGCATGCCGAACACGAGGTACGACGCCGAGTTGGCAGCGACGAGAGCGTAGGCCGTCGCGGCCGGCGGATCACCCTCCACCAGCGCCCGAAGTAGCGAGGCCGCGTAGGAGAACGGCAACAGGGCGAACGCGTTGAACGGATGGGCTGGGACGGAGACTACGGCTAGCAGCACCAGGTGCAGAAGAGCTCCGACAGTGCGGCTCCGGGCGTCGACCATGGCCGCTCCACCCACGCCCAGCCCGACGCCGAACAACGCAGGGGTGCCCAACACCAGCAGGGCACCTGCGGGCACCACTGGCACGGAGACCCACCGTGTCAGCGCCATGGCCATTGCTGCAAGCACCATCGCCTGCGACGAGCCGACCACGAGTTGTACCACGCCACGGGTCATCAACACAGCGCGAAACCCGTGAGGCGAGAGGTGCAGCTGCTCGAGTGTACCAGCGTGAGACTCGTCGACCACGTGGTGCGAACAGGCATTGTACGCCGCGCCCGCGATCCCCCAGGTGAGGAAGCCGATCAGGAGCTTGTCGCGGCTGGCGGAGGTCGCGTCGGCGCCGACGAGAACATGGTACAGGAGAAGCAGCATGAACGTGACTACGCCTTTGGCGAGCAGCGACTGAGCAGCGTGGCGTCGCGCCTCACACCAAGAGAACCACAGTTCGTTGCTCAGCAGCGGGATCACGGCGCACCGTCCAGCAGGTTCAAGTACAGGTCTTCGAGTGGACGGGCACGGACGTCGATGTCTCGGACATCCGCGCGGTCCACCCCCGCCAGCAACGCCATGGCATCCGCCGCTGTCTCGACGGCGACGTCGAGCGAGCCGCCGGCGAGCGAGAGTCGGATCCGATAGCCGCTGAGCGAGGCCCGGAGTCGGCCAAGGTCGCCATCGAAGATCACCCGGCCGTGCCGAAGCACCACGAACCGGTCGCACACGTCCTCCACGAACGACAGGTCGTGGGAAGTCACCAGGAAGGAGGTCGACCGGTCCGCTGACAGCTCCCTCATCGCCGCCTTGACGCTGGCGACCGCAGCCGCGTCCAGGCCCAGCGTCGGCTCGTCCAGCAGGACCAGCGTGGGGTCGTGGGCGAGTGCACAGACCAACGCCACCCGCTGGCGGCCGCCGGTGGACAACTCCCCGACGGATTGGGTGTAGGGCGCTGGGATGGCGAACTGGTCGAGCAGTCCTCGTACACGACCCTCTCGGTACGCACCCCGAAGGTCGGCAAAGTACCGCGCGTTCTCGAACGGCGTCAGCCGCCGATAGACGTTGTGGCCGCCTTCGAACACTGCGCCGATCGACTCGAGGTAGCGCGGTCCATCGGCCGTGTCTCTCCCCCCCACTCTGATACGACCGGCGGAAGGCGCGAGCAGACCCGCGACACACTTCACGAGAGTGGTCTTGCCGGAACCGTTGGGTCCCAACACGGCGACTCGCTCTCCGGGAGCCACCCGCAGGGACAGCTCGTGCAGCCCGACGACGCCCGTGGGGTAGACCATGTGAAGCCGGTCGATCTCGAGGGACGCGGCCCGGATCAAGGAGTGCCCGCCGCCGATCATGCCGACGCCACGCGTCGAGCGAACCTGCGGATCAAGGGATCGGGGTCTTCGACGCCCGATTTCCAGGCTTGCAGAACTCCGATCCGCATCGCCAGAGCCTCCCGCGCGGCGAGTCGGAGGCGGCGCGCCGGGTGATGGTCGGTCAACTCGGTCAGCAGCTGCTCCGACTCGCGATCGCCGAGCAAGCCCGCCAGCTTGATCGGGACCAGGCCCGCGCTGGCGTTGATCTTCTGTCCGACTCGCCCGCCCTCGATGTCGAACACGTATTGATCCGGCGGCACCTCCGGCAGCTGTCCGAGGACATTGACCGAGATGCTGAACTCCTCCGGGGGGTACTGGGTATGGATGTCGCGTCCGGAGCGGAACATCATCACCTTGCCGAACGGCAGGGTGGTCTCCTCCAACAGCGAGGCCGAAACCGCCTCGCCCGGGTACCCCACGACCTCGGCATGGTCGTACTCGTAGATTCGGGTGCGGTACCCGGGGCCGAGATAGCCTACGGTGAAGAAGTCGAAGTTGTGGTCATGAGCTTCCTCGTACAGGAACATCTCTTCACCGGGACGGCGGACCGGCGGCACCCACAAGTTCACCCGCACCACGAAGTTGCGCTCCGCGTGGAGGACGAAGACCTGAGGAGTGTAGAAGTTCTCCGACTGAAACGAAGCGAGGTCTCCCAACCGTCGGTTGAGCCAGTCGACCAGTAGTGTCCGGTTGTTCGCGAGTCGGCGCATCATTCGCGCCGGCTCTTCGAGATCGCCCGAGAAGATCTCCGTTCCACGGCTCTGAAACCAAGCGACGAACGCTTCCAATGTGACCGACTCTTCGAGATCGAACTGCCAACTGTGCGCCATGTCAGTCTCCCGCGCCGAGTCCGGCGCGCTCGAGGTTGTCCAGTGTGGCTCGAGCGGCGTTGCGCACATGGGGGTGCGGATCGTCTTGAGTCGCTGCGCGCAACGAACCCAGCGACTGGCGCAAGTCGAGCTTCAGCGCGGCGGTCAGCGCCCGCCAGCGCACCCAATGTTGCGGCGAGGACCGCCCGAGGGCGAGCAGGTTCGGAACCGCCTCGATGTACGCGAAGCGCTCGAACAGCTCGATCGCGAACTCGGTACGGGTAGCCTCGACGCTGGCCGACGCGGCGTGTCGGGCCTGCAGCGTGTCCGGATCGTAGTTCCAGACCAGTCGACGAGGGGCGAGGATCGCGAGTTCCAGCACGGCCAGCCGCTCGTCGGTGCGGGTGAACCTCGCGACGTCGTCGCCGGCGCGCAGCTCGAGAATCGAGCCGTCACGAACTTCACGGCACCCCAACCGTTCCAAGTGGTGGTCCGTGCGAAAGACGTCCTGGTCGCGGGGGAACGCCGATCGAAACAGCTCCACTTCCGCCGTACCGTGGCCCACGAAGCCCATCATCACGTCGTTGGGGAGCGCCACGAGCAACGGCCTGGGGAGATTCAACCCGGCGAAGGTCTCGGCCTGGCGCGGCGTGGTCCGCAGTCCCAGCGAGAAGCGCGGCGTCCTGAGGAGCAGCCAGTCCAGCTCGGAGGTCGAGCCACCGAATCGCTCGGTGGAGCTTCGGAGGAGCCCCAGCGCCTCGGAGATCACCCGGGCGAGGAACCCGGATCGCATCAGGTCGGTGAAGGGCGCGACGTACTCCTCCAGTTCGAGCGATTCGACGGCCAGGAGCGGTCGAAGCTCGGGGTAGCCGCGTGCTTGGTCGAGGTCGAGGTAGAATCTCGGCATTTGCTTCCTCGGTCGATGGGGATGCCGCTCCGGCCGGCCTGGGGTCAGGCCGACCGGAGCGGCGAGGGCTCAGGCGAGCAAGACGGCGACGCGGATCACGGCGTACACCGCGCCGCAGACGAAGCCGCCGACGTTCGCGCCGACGGCGGCAGGCTGGACCTCCGCCTCGAGCGGGGCGATGAAGGAATCGATCCTGTTCATTGGAACTCCTCTTTGGTTGCTAATGCGATCGGGACCATCCCGACCGCGATCGACGAACGGCTGGTGGTGCCGGCTGCAGAGCCAGCAGCTAGAAGACAAGGCCGAGCACGAAGACACTGACCGAACAGGCGAATCCGCCCACGTTCGCGCCGGTGCTGGCGAACTCGACCTCGTGTTCGAGTCTCACGATAAGGGACTGGATACTCATGGTTTCTCCACTGTTTTTGAATGCCGGGGGAGTCCACTACCGTCTGGGCGGGCGGCGCCGGGCGACGTGGGGTGGGAGCGAGCCGCGCCCCCTGACGTCGCGGGCAACGCGGCCATGCACCGCACCCGTGTCGATGGACTCCCTGGCGTTCCTGCACTTCGAGTTGCTGGCTCGCTCCGGCGCCATGATTGGTCACCGTCGCTGTTGGAACCGTATGGCCCGCCCTGTCACTGCGAACTCGCGAGTTGTGCCAAAGGGTGACCTGCGGCGGGCTCATCCTGGGCGAAGGAGGCTCACCGTCAGCCGCGGAACCGCCGAAGCCCCGTTCTCGACGGATCCAGGGTAGAGTGCGCGGCGCCGGAGGGATTCGCGATGTGGCTGCTGTTCGCCTGTGGCCCCGAGGGTGGTGCGCTGCGGCTCGCGCCCGCAAGCCTGGCCGACCCGTCGACGACGCCGGGAGACACGGAGCCGCCCCCCGGCTCGACCGAGGACACCGACGCCACCACCCCTCCGCCGACCGGCGACAGCGGGACGAGCACCACCACCACCACCTCGACCGGGAGCCTGGTCGGCTGGATCGGCTCACCGTGCGGGTCGGACGTGGACTGCCCGTACGCCGGCGGCGTGTGCCTGCGCGACGACCAGGGGTTCCCGCGCGGCACCTGCTCGGTGGGGTGTGACGAGTTCTGTGAGGACTCCCCCGGCTACCCCACCACGTTCTGCGCCACCACCGACCCGCTCCCGGCGGCCGCGGGCTCCCTCGGGGACGGCGCGTGCCTGTCCCGGTGCGACTTCGGCGCGTACCCCGGCACCGGGTGCCGCGCGGACTACGGCTGCGTGCCGACCGAGCGCGCGAACGACCCCGACACCGAGACCTACGTTTGCCGCCCGAACCTCGAGAGTGAGCTGTCGGACTGCATGGCCGACCTCGCCTCGCGCGGGGTGCCGTTCTCGTCGTCCGTGATCGCGGACACGAGCCCCGCGGACGCTCCTCAGCTCACCTGCCACGTGGAGGAGCCGATCACGTTCGCCACCGGGTACCTCGGGGTGGACCTGATCTACGACCACGGCAGCCCCGCGGCGGTGAGCGGGGCGTGCACCCTCGGCCAGGCGCTCGCGACCTCGATCGAGTCGGTCGCGGACGAGGGGGTGGTGGCGATCCACCACCTGGGGACCACCGTGTGCCGCACCATCGCCGGCACCCAGACGTTGTCGAGGCACGCCTACGGCGACGCGATCGACCTCCAGTCGTTCGAGTTCACCGACGGCACCGAGTACGTGGTGGAGTTCGACTGGGAGATCGACGACGCCTCGCCGGAGTCGGCGGGCGGCGCCTGGCTGTACGACACGGTGCACGCCTGGCACGACGACCTGACCTGGACGATCATCCTCACCCCCGACTACAACGACGCCCACTACAACCACTTCCACGTGGACCTGACGCCGGGCTCGGACGTGCTCGGGTTCGCGGCCGGCACCGGCTTCCTCGGCCCCACGCCGTGGCCCGGGGAGTAGGGCTCGGTCAGTCGCCCCGCAGCACCTGCGCCGGACGGACCTGCAGCGCGCGGCCGTTCGCCGCGACCCCGGCCGAGGCGGTGAGCGCCGCGGCCGCCGCGACCGTCGCGACCAACGTCCACCCGTCGGTGCGCCACGGCAGGTGCAGCACGCGGGTGGTCACGAGCGCGCTCGTCACCACCGCGCCCGCCGCGCCGAGCGCCCCCGCGAGCGCCCCGAGCACCGCGTACTCCACCGCGAACAGCCCCACGACCTGCGCGCGGGTCGTCCCGAGCGTCTTCGACAGCGCGACCCGCCGCCCTTGGCGCACCGCGTCGGCGGCCACGCCGCTCGCCAGGATCGACACCCCCGCCGCGGCGGTGAACCCCCCGACCGCGCGGATCCCCCACCCGAGCCGCTCGAGCAGCCCCCGGACCGTGCCGAGCAGCGTGCGGACGCTCACCAGCGTCACGTTCGGGAACGTGGCCGCCAGCAGGTCCTGTACGCCCGGCTCGCGGTCGGCGGGCAACTGCACGGTGACCAGCGCGCTCTGGGGCGCGGACTCGAGCACCCCCGGCTCGGCGATCAGGAAGAAGTTCATGTCGAACGTCTCCCACGAGACCGTCCGCAGGTTGGACACGGTGAACGCCACCGGCACGCCCTGCACGTCGAACACCACCTGGCTCCCGACCGACGCGCCGAGGGTCTCCGCGTACCGCTGCTCGAGGCTCAGCTCGGCCGCGCGCGCGTCGCTGAACGGCTCTCCCTCCACGAGCTCGTTCCCGTCCGGCAGGGTGGCGCGGTAGGTCAGGCGTTGCTCGCGGGTCAGCGCCCACCGCGCCTCCTCCCCGCGGGCCGCCACCAGCGCGTCCACCCCCTGCCCGTCGACCGACGCGAGGCGCGCCACCACCATCGGCGCCGACTTCACCCCGGTCCCGCCGGCGTCGGTGAGCAGCTTCACCACCGCGTCGTGTTGGTCCGGCTGGACGTCGACCAGGAACGCGCTCGGCGCCCGGGTCGGGAACTCGTCCGAGATCTGCGCGAACAGCCGCTGCTCGACCAGCACGGTGGTCGCCACGACCCACACGCCGATCGCGAGCGACACCACCGCGGGGACGAACCCGCCGTCGGGGCGCGCGGCGGACGCGAGCCCGTGCCGCAGCCACCACGGCCGGA
>JBEBJC010001082.1:0-2965 GCA_040080105.1 Myxococcota bacterium | reverse complement strand
ACCGACGACGGGCCCGGGTGGGACCTGGACACGTTCGTGCGGGCTCCGCGCATCGGCGGGCTGCTGCACCCGACGGTGCACCGGTCGGGCGACTCGGTCGGGTTCGGGGTGGTGTTGGCGCTGTCGTCGACGGTGGTGATCACCTCCGACGGGGACCGTCGGCTCGAGCAGGTGTTCGCGCGCGGCCGGCCGGTGACCGAGGTGGTCGACGTGGGGCCGCCGGTGGGGCGCGGGACCACCGTGCGGCTGGTGGCCGACGCGGGGGTGTTCGAGCCGGCGGTGGCGCCGGTGGCGCTGGTGCGGCGGCGGCTGGAGGAGCTGGCGATGCTGAACCCGGGCCTGTCGATCACCCTCGACGGGGCCCCGGTGTGGTCGGCGGGCGGGTTGCGCGGCTACGCGCGGTGGCTCGCCGGCGACGTGCGGCGCGAGCTGGTCGCCAGCGGGACGTTCGACGGGGTCGAGGTGGACCTGGCGGTGGCGTGGGGCGACGGCGAGCCCCGCGCCGTCGGGTACGTGAACCAGCTGAGGTCCGAGGGGGCCCACGTCGACGGTCTGCTCGACGGGCTCGAGGACGCGGACGCCGCCGGACGGGTAGCGGTGGTCGCGGTCAACCTGGCCAATCCCACCTACGACGGTCGGTCGCGGCGGAGGGTGCGGGGGACCCACCTGCGCGAGGTCGTCCGCGACGTGGTGCGGTTCGTGGCGGCGCCGCCGGGCCCGGCGACCCCCACGGGCGGTTGATCGAGCTCTACGTCAGCTCGCGATCGAGCCACAGCCGATCCACCAGGGGGACGTCGCCGTCGACCACGATCGGCGGGTACCCGGCCTCCGCCGTGAAGATGTCGCGATCCACCTGGTACGGACGAAAGCCAGCGCGGAGGTAGAACCGCACGACCCCGGTGTCGGCCGCGCCGGTCGACACCACGACCCGGCGAGCGCCGTGGTCGCGGGCGTAGTCCAGCCCAGCGTCGACCAGCCGGCGCCCGAGGCCGGTGCGGCGGCACCCGTCGAGCACCGCGAGGCTTTTCAGCTCCCACCCCTCGACGCCGGGGACCATCTGCACGTGGGTGAGCTCCGCCCGATCTCCCGGGTGGAGGGTGATGTGGACCGGTGGCGGCGGCGGGGCGAGCAGGGCGCGCAGGCGCTCGGTCGGCCAGCCCTCGAGCGCGAGGACCGCGGCGTACGGATCACCGGTGAGGCCGAGCGAGCGCGCGAACACGCGTTCACCGGCCGGTGACCTCGATCCGATCGGTCCACACCCACCCGTGGTACCGGCGGGGTACCCGCGCCAGCGTGTCGGCGTCGTCGATGCCGGTGGTGTTGCCGTCGACCACCGGGCCCATCAGCACCACATCGGTGTGGTTGCGGTTCATCCGGTTCACGAACCGGCGCGGCCACCCCGGCAGGACCCACCCGACGCCGAGCGGGACCATCACCACGGTGTCGCGGCACGCCTTCGGCACCCCGCCGAACCACCCCGTGACCAGCCAGCGCGACAGGCACGCGCGCACCTGGCCCGACGAGAACCCCTGCAGCTCCGGCCACCGCTGCGCCACTACCGCGACCGCCTCGGGGTCGCCGTACACCCACTGCGTCGAGCGCTGGCCCAGCGGGACCGTCCCGAGCACGTCCGCGACCGCGGTCCCGACCGGGGCGCCGCCCGCCTTGACGTGGATCACGAACGCGTGGTCCGGGAACGCGGCGAACACCTCGGGCAGGGTGACCCACAGCCCGACCCCCGCGCCGCGCAGCGGGTACGTCGCCCCGCCGTCGGCGGTGTACCCGTAGCCGAGATCGAGGCCGCGCAGCTCCGCCAGGGTGTGATCCTCCGGGCGCCCGTGTCCGTCGGTCCGGCACTCGAGGGTCGCGTCGTGGAACACCACGAGCTCGCCGTCGGCGGTCGCGTGGACGTCGAGCTCGACCCGTTCCGCGCCGGCGTCGAACGCCGCGCCCATCGACGGCAGCGTGTTCTCCAGCCACTCGTGCGTCGGTGGGTCGATCCGCTGGGCGGTGCAGCTCGTGCCGTCGACGCCCGCCGGATCGAACGGTTGGTGCACGCCCCGGTGCGCGACGAACCGGGGCTCGATCGCGGGGTGGGCGCAGCCGAGTAACCACGGGATCATGGCAGCGGCTCGGCCAGCGCGGCTTCCACCTGCGCCTGGGTGGCCCATCCGTGGCGCTCCATCGCGTCGAGCACCTGCCGCTGCCGCGCGCGCGCTCGCTCCGGCGCGTCGATCGGGTCGTTCGCGACCGGGGCGGCGGGCAGCCCCGCGAGCAGCGCCGCCTGCCCCAGCGTGAGCGCGTCGGCCGACACCCCGAAGTACGTCCGGGCGGCGGCGTCGACCCCGACCGCGCCGTGGCCCAGGTACACCGAGCCGAGGTACGCGCCGAGGATCTGGTCTTTGGTCCACCGCCGCTCGAGCTCGGCCGCGACCCACACCTCGACCAGCTTCCGGCCCAGCGTCGGGTCGGGCCAGTCCACCGAGATCAGGCGCTTCGCGAGCTGCTGGGTGACGGTGCTGCCCCCTTGGCGGTCGCCGCCCGCGGTCGCGGCGGCGGCGCGCCCGATCGCCCTCCAGTCGACCGCGCCGTGCGAGCGGAACCGCGCGTCCTCGGCCGCGAGGAACGCGTGCTGCACGTGCGCCGGCGGGAGCTCCAGCGTGTCCGGCGCGGCGTCGATCGACGGCGCGACCGCGCGACCGACCGACGCCGCGACGATCGACACCGGCGCCGAGGTGGCGGCGAGCTCACTCGGCGCGGCGAACCACCCGAGCGCGCCGAGCCCGACCGCGAGCGCCGCGCCCCACCCCAGGCCCACCGCGGCGCGCGCCGGCGGAGACACCGCGGCGAGCACCGTCGCCGCCACCACCGCCGCCCGCGGTGCGGTGCGGGCGAGCTGCGCCCCCAGCCGGTCCTCCACGTCGCCCCGGAGCCGCTCGCGCGCGCGCGACAGGCGCTTGCGCAC